>JANOLY010000117.1:0-15615 GCA_031420055.1 Burkholderiales bacterium
GGCTTTTGTCGAGGCGCGACAGGCTCGTCATGAATTCATCACCGTGGAGCACCTGTTGCTCGCGCTGCTGGACAATCCGTCGGCGGCCGAAGTCCTGCGTGCATGCGCCGTCAACATCGACGACTTGCGTAAGAGCCTGACCACCTTCATCAAGGAAAACACGCCCACGGTGGGTGGCTCTGAAGAGGTCGACACCCAGCCCACACTGGGCTTTCAGCGCGTCATCCAGCGCGCCATCATGCATGTGCAAAGCACCGGCAGCGGCAAGAAGGAAGTCACCGGCGCCAACGTGCTGGTGGCCATCTTCGGCGAGAAGGATTCCCACGCCGTGTACTACCTGCATCAGCAAGGCGTGACGCGCCTGGACGTGGTGAACTTCATTGCCCACGGCATCAAGAAGTCCGACCCCCCCGAGCCTGCCAAGGGCAGCGAGAGCGTGGGCAGCAACGATTCTGAAAAAGAAGAGCCCGCCGACAGCAAGGGCTCGCCGCTGGACCAGTTCACGCAGAACCTGAACCAGCTGGCGCGTGACGGCAAGATCGACCCGCTGATCGGCCGCGAGCACGAGGTCGAGCGCGTCATCCAGATCCTGTGCCGCCGGCGCAAGAACAACCCGCTGTTGGTGGGCGAGGCCGGTGTCGGCAAGACGGCCATCGCCGAAGGTCTGGCCTGGCGCATCACCGAGAAAGACGTTCCCGAAGTGCTGGCCGACGCCATTGTCTATTCGCTGGACATGGGCGCCCTGCTGGCCGGCACCAAGTACCGCGGTGACTTCGAGCAGCGCCTGAAGGGCGTGCTCAAGCAGCTCAAGGACCAGCCCAACGCCATCCTCTTCATCGACGAGATCCACACCCTCATCGGTGCCGGCGCGGCCAGCGGCGGCACGCTGGACGCCAGCAACCTGCTCAAGCCAGCGTTGTCCAGCGGCGCCATGAAGTGCATTGGCGCCACCACCTTCACCGAATACCGCGGCATCTTCGAGAAGGACGCGGCCCTGTCCAGGCGCTTCCAGAAGGTGGATGTGGTCGAGCCGTCTGTCGAGCAGACCATTGAGATCCTGAAGGGCCTGAAGTCACGCTTCGAAGAACACCACAGCGTGAAGTACGCCGTGGGTGCGTTGCAGGCCGCGGCCGAGTTGTCTGCCAAGTACATCAACGACAGGCATCTGCCTGACAAAGCCATCGACGTCATCGACGAGGCGGGTGCGGCGCAGCGCATCCTGCCTGTGGGTAAGCGCAAGAAGACCATCACGCGCGCCGAGGTCGAGGAGATCGTGGCCAAGATCGCGCGCATACCGCCGGCCTCGGTGTCCAACGACGATCGTGGCAAGCTCAAGACGCTGGACCGCGACTTGAAGAGCGTGGTCTTCGGCCAAGAGCCCGCCATCGACGCGCTGGCCGCGGCCATCAAGATGGCACGCTCCGGTCTGGGCAAGCCCGACAAGCCGATCGGCTCCTTCCTCTTCAGCGGCCCCACCGGCGTGGGCAAGACCGAAGTCGCCAAGCAACTGGCCTACGTGCTGGGCATCGAGCTGATCCGCTTCGACATGAGTGAGTACATGGAGCGCCACGCCGTCAGCCGCCTGATCGGCGCGCCGCCGGGCTATGTCGGATTCGACCAGGGCGGTCTGCTTACCGAGGCCATCAGCAAGAAGCCGCACTCGGTGCTGCTGTTGGACGAGATCGAGAAGGCGCACCCCGACGTGTTCAATGTGCTGCTGCAGGTGATGGACCACGGCACGCTCACCGACAACAACGGACGCAAGGCCGACTTCCGCAGCGTCATCATCGTCATGACCACCAATGCCGGTGCCGAGACGATGAACAAGTCCACCATCGGCTTCACCAATTCGCGCCAGCAGGGCGACGAGATGGGCGACATCAAACGCATGTTCACGCCCGAGTTCCGCAACCGGCTGGACGCCATCGTCAGCTTCCGGGCGCTGGACGAAGACATCATCCTGCGCGTGGTGGACAAGTTCTTGCTGCAGCTGGAAGGTCAGCTCGCCGAGAAAAAGGTCGAGGTCACCTTCACCGACTCGCTGCGCAAGCACCTGGCGGCCAAGGGCTTCGACCCGCTGATGGGCGCGCGGCCAATGCAGCGCTTGATTCAGGACACGATACGCCGGGCGCTGGCCGACGAGTTGCTGTTCGGCCGCCTGGTCGATGGCGGGCGCCTGACGGTGGATGTGGACACTGCGGGCGAAGTGCAGTTGGACATCCAGCCGCCCAAGCGCAGCGACAAGCCCCGCACCGAGGCCACGGCGGTCTAGCTTGCGCCGCGCGGCGCGGGCGTGTCCTGTGCCGGGTCTTGCATGTAGAAGCGCTTGAACAGGGCGTAAAGGGCTGCATGCTCGGCCTGCATGGCCCGCGGGTTCACGAAGAAGGCCTCGCTGGCGACGGCAAAGAATTCCTCCTCGCCCTGGGCGCCGTAGGGGTCCAGCGCGGTCGGTTCGTTGGCGTCGATGCGAGCCTTCAGCGCTGCAAGGTCTGCGCGCAGGGTGGACAGCCACTCGTTGCGCGGCAGGTCGGGCGGCAGCAGGGGCACGCCGTCTGCGATGCCGTCGGCCATGTCCAGCACATGCGCAAATTCATGGATGACCACGTTGTAGGACTGCGCTGCACTGCGCCCGGCTGCGCCCACGTCCTGCCACGACAGCATGACGGGCCCGCCTTCCATGGCTTCGCCAGCCAGCACCTCGTTGTATTCGTGGACCAGGCCGTCCTCGTCAGTCTGTTCGCGGCGCGCCACCACCTGGCCGGGGTGCACCACGATGCCCACGAAGCCGTCGTAGCGAGCCAGCCCCAGGCGCAGAACGGGCAGCACGGCCTGCGCCGCGATGGCCACGACCATGGCGTCGCGCAGCTGCAGGCCGCCGCTGGCACTGAACTCCTTGCGGTCCAGGAACAGGCTGGTCAGGCGGCGCAACTCGGTGGCGTCGGCCGGGTCAACACGGCGCAGGAAGGCGTGGCGCCCCAGGGTACGTTTCCACAAGTCGTCGGGGATGGGCCGGCGCGCGACGGCGGCGTCCTGCCGGCGCGATTGCAGCCACCGCCACCAGGCCAGGATCACGGGTGCGGGGTGCGCAAAGTGGTGGCAACCTGGCTGGGTGCCAGGCGCACAAAGCCGTCGCGGTCCAGCCGCAGGACCTCAGCGCGGTCAGCGTGATCCAGGTCCCAGTCGCTCAGCACATGACGCTTGAACCCCGGCGCCAAGGCGTTGCTGCCGGGCCTGTGCGTGTGGCCGTGCACCAGTTCTGCGGCGCCGCCGGCATGCAGCCATTGCACGGCATGGGCTGCATCGACATCGGCGTCGCGGTCGCCATCGAACCGCTGGCGTGCCTGGCTGGCCCGGCGCATGTCGGCCGCAGCCTGCAGCCGATCCTCCAGCGGCCGGGCCAGGAAGGCTTGTTGCCAGGCGGGTGAGCGCACTTCGCGCCGAAAGGCCTGGTAGGGCAGGTCGGCGGTGCACAACGCATCGCCGTGGCTCAACAGCAGGCGTTGGCCCCAGGCGATGAGCACGGTGGGGTCGGGCAGGCCCAGGGCGCCGCAATCGCGCAGCATGGCCGCGCCGAGCAGAAAGTCGCGGTTGCCGACCATAACGGCCAGCTGCAGGCGCGTCGCGGCATCGGCCAGCACGTCCAGGCAACGCTGCTCGAAGGGACGGCTGCGCGCGTCGTCGCCCACCCAGACCTCGAACAGATCACCCAGGATGAACACGGCATCGGCGGGTGTGGCCGCCATGTGCGCCGCCCAGGCATCAAAGGTGCGGGGCATGGACTCGCACAGGTGCAGGTCGGAGATGAAGTCGATGGCACGCCAGTGCTGCGGCGCGCCGATCTCGAAGTACGCCGGCAGCGGCAGCACGGTGGCCGCTGCGCCGTGCATCACTTCACCTCGACAGCGCTCAGGATGAGCACGTCCTCCAGCGGCACGTCGTCGTGCATGTTCTTGCGTCCGGTGCGCACACGCTCCATGGCGTCGACCGTGTCGGTGCCATCGGTCACGCGGCCAAACACGGCGTAGCCCCAGCCCGAGGCGTTTTCGGCCTTGAAGTCCAGGAAGCCGTTGTCCGTGGTGTTGATGAAAAACTGCGCGGTGGCCGAGTCCGGGTCGCTGGTGCGCGCCATGGCCAGCGTGTAGTGCTTGTTCTTCAGCCCGTTGTTGGCTTCGTTCTTGATGGCAGCACCGACATCCTTTTGCTTCATGCCCGGCTCGAAACCACCGCCTTGCACCATGAAGCCCTTGATGACGCGGTGGAACACCGTGCCGTCGTAGTGGCCCTTGTTGACGTAGTCCAGGAAGTTGGCCGCGCTGACGGGGGCCTTGTCGTCATCGAGCTCAATCGTCAACGCACCTGCGCTGGTCTGCATCTGTACGGTCTTGGTCATGTCATTTCTCCAAAGTGGCTTTTTTGATGATCACCGGCGCGACCGGCAGGTTCTGATGCATGCCGGCGGCGCGCGTGGGCACGGCCCGGATCTTGTCAACGACCTCCAGGCCTTCGATCACCTTGCCGAACACGGCATAACCCTCACCGTCACGCGCGTTGGCTTGGTCCAGGAAGAGGTTGTCACCGACATTGATGAAGAACTGCGCGGTGGCCGAATTCGGGCTGTTGGTGCGCGCCATGGCCACCGTGCCGCGCAGGTTGCTCAGGCCATTGCGGCTTTCCAGGGCGATGGGCGGCTTGGTGGGCTTTTCTGACAGGTCGGCCTTGTAGCCACCGGTCTGGATCATGAAGTTCTCGATGACGCGGTGGAAGATCACGCCTTCGTAGTGCCCGGCGCGCACGTAGGCCAGGAAGTTGTCGACCGTCTTGGGCGCCTTCTCCCGGTCGAGTTCCAGCACGATGGCGCCTTCGCTGGTGTCGAGCTTCACCTTCTGCGCCAGGGCGGCATCGCCGGCCGCGACGGCGACGAGCGCCGCCGTGGCGAGTCGAATGGACAGATGCTTCAAGTCGTCTCCTCGGTTCAATGGGTGTCAGTGGTGTCAGGGCCGCTGCATGTGCAGCCAAAGAGTCTAGCGAGCAGTCGGATTCAACAGCGCCCGCACGCTTTGCAGCTTTTGCAGCAGAGCGCTGTCGCCAGGCGCGGCAGCCACGGCCTGGGCCCAGGCTTGCGCGGCCAGCATCAAGTGCACGTGGCCCAGGTTGATGCGCGCGGCCCGGTGCGCCGGGTCGTTGCGCAGGGCGGTCTCCAGCGATTGCCGCGCCGGTTCGAGCTGCCCCGCACGCGCTTGCAGCAGCGCGATGTTGTTCATGGGGTCGGGCAGCTCGGGGTAGGTCTGGCTGAGCTCGGTGAAGACCGCCAGTGCTTGCGGATCGCGACCCATGTCCATCAACACTACGCCCAGCAAGAAGCGCGCTTGCGCGTCACCCGGTCGCGCCGCAACGGCGGCCTGGGCCTGTTGCAGTGCCGCCGTCAGGTCACCCCGAGCCAGCAGCGCGCGGATTTCGCTCGGCCCGTCGGCAGCCGCTGCCAGGCTGAGCACGCACCCGGCAAGCAGCGCCAACAGTGACCTCAGTGCAAACGCAGGGCAGGGCGACATCGTTGCTTGGGAATGGTGCGAGAGGGGGTGCCGCCAGGTGGGGTGCACCCCAGCGAACAGGGGGGCGCAAAACCTGCGCCGCTATACTGAAAACAGATTCTACCGACGCCCTTGCTGCATCGCAGCGGGCGAGGGCTCACCAGGGCGCACGACGCCCGCCATACCACCCGAGCGGCCTCTCGTCCTCATGACGCTTCACATCCACAACACCCTGTCCGGCCGCATGGAGGCCTTCGAGCCCATCGAACCAGGTCACGTGCGCATGTACGTGTGCGGCATCACGGTGTACGACCTGTGCCACTTGGGCCATGCGCGCATGGTGTTGTCCTTCGATGTCGCCTACCGGTGGCTGCTGGCCAGCGGCTACCGCGTCACCTACGTGCGCAACATCACCGACATCGACGACAAGATCATTCGCCGCGCTGTGGAACGCAGCATGAGCATCCGCGCATTGACAGACGAGATGATCGACGCCATGCACCGCGACTTCGCGCTGCTGGGTGCCCTGGCGCCCACGCACGAGCCGCGCGCCACCGAGTACGTGCCGCAGATGCTGAGCCTGATCGACAAGCTGCAGGCCCAGGGCCTGGCCTACCAGGCCGAGGGCGGCGATGTCAACTTCTCGGTTCGGCGATTTGCCGGCTACGGCAAGCTGTCGGGCAAGTCGATCGACGAGTTGCGATCGGGGTCGCGCGTGGCGACGCTGGCCGACAAGGACGACCCCCTGGACTTTGTGCTCTGGAAGTCGTCCAAGGACAGCGAGCCCGACGACGCCAAGTGGGCCAGTCGGCACGGCTTGGGTCGGCCTGGTTGGGCCATCGAATGCTCGGCCATGAGCTGCGCGCTGCTCGGGGAGCCGTTCGACATTCACGGCGGCGGCATGGACCTGCAGTTCCCGCACCACGAAAACGAGATCGCGCAGAGCGAAGGCGCGCAAGGCGTTGGCGGCCCCGGATTCGTGCGCACCTGGATGCACAACGGATTCCTCAATGTCGACGACACCAAGATGTCGAAATCGTTGGACAACTTCTTCACCATCCAGGACGTGCTCAAGCGCTTCGACGGCGAGACGGTGCGCTTTTTTATGCTGCGCACGCACTACCGCAGCCCCTTCAATTTCAGCGACACGGTGTTGGAGGACACCCGCAGTTCGCTCAAGCGCCTGTATACGGCCCTGGGCGTCGCTGGCGAGGTGCCTGTGCCGGACATGATCGACTGGGCCGAGCCCCACGCGGCTGCGTTCAAGGCGGCCATGGACGACGACTTCAACACACCCGGCGCGGTGGCTGTGCTGTTTGAGCTGGCCAGCGAGATCAACCGCGGCCGGCTGGCCGATGCGGGACTGTTGAAGGGCCTGGGCGGCGTGCTGGGCTTGCTGCAGCTGGCGCCTGGCGACTACCTGCAAGGTGGCAGTGGCCTGGACGAAGTGCTCATCGCCGAACGCATTGCAGCGCGCGCCGCTGCCAAGGCCGCACGGGACTTTGCGCTGGCCGACCGCATACGCTGCGAACTGGCCGAGCAAGGCATCGAGTTGAAGGACCTGCCCCAGGGCACCACCTGGGTCAAGGCCTGAGCATGAGCACGCCCAGCAGCGTCGGCGCCACACCGGCAGCCCCGAGCGTGACGGCAGCCGACGTGACGCCGTCCTACTGGGACGAGGCCTGCCGCCACCTGACCAAGCGCGACCGGAAGATGAAGAAGCTCATCCCTCGCTTCGGCGAAGCCCGCCTGCGCAGCCGGGGCGATGCCTTCACCACACTGGCCCGCTCCATCGTGGGCCAGCAGATTTCGGTCAAGGCAGCGCAATCGGTGTGGGACCGATTCGCCAAGACGGCCGGTGGGTCGGCGAGCCACCTGCTGCCCGCCACGGTGGGTGCCCTGGCCGTGTCGACGATGCGAGAAGCCGGCCTGTCGGCGCGCAAGTCCGAGTACCTGCTGGATCTGGCGCGGCACTTTGCTGACGGCCGCGTGCATGAGAGTGCTTGGCTGGGCATGGACGACGACGCCATCATCGATGAACTGGTGGCCATCCGCGGCATTGGCCGCTGGACGGCGGAGATGTTCCTGATCTTTCATCTGATGCGTCCCAACGTCATGCCGCTGGACGACCTGGGCCTGATCAAGGGCATCAGCTTGAACTACTTCAGTGGCGAACCCGTGTCGCGTGCCGAGGCGCGCGAAGTCGGCGAAGCCTGGGCGCCATTTCGCTCGGTGGCCACTTGGTATATTTGGCGCAGCCTGGACCCCGTACCCGTGGAGTATTGAATGAAGCCATCAAGCCCACCGCGTTCGCTGCCGCCCGCCCGGGTGCGTTGACATGTCCAAGCGCCACTTCCTGGAATTCGAGCGGCCAATCTCCGACCTCGAGTCCAAGATCGATGAGTTGCGTTACGTGCAGAACGAGTCGGTGGTCGACATCTCCGACGAGATCGACCGCCTCAGCCAGAAAAGCCAGCAACTCACCCGCGACATCTACGCCAACCTCAGCCCCTGGCAAGTGACGCAGATTGCGCGGCACCCGCAGCGGCCCTACACGCTGGACTACATCCGCGAGGTTTTCACCGACTTCCAGGAACTTCACGGCGACCGGCACTACGCCGACGACCTCAGCATCGTTGGAGGCCTGGCACGGTTCAACGGCCAGGCCTGCATGGTGCTGGGGCACCAGAAGGGACGTGACACCAAGGAGCGCACGCTGCGCAACTTCGGTATGGCGCGCCCGGAGGGCTACCGCAAGGCGTTGCGCCTGATGAAGCTGGCCGAAAAATTCGGTCTGCCGGTGTTCACCTTCGTCGACACGCCTGGCGCCTATCCCGGCATCGGCGCCGAAGAACGTGGGCAGTCCGAAGCCATCGGGCGCAACATCTTTGAGATGGCGCAGCTGGAAGTGCCCATCGTCAGCACCATCATCGGCGAGGGCGGCTCGGGCGGCGCATTGGCCATCAGCGTGGCCGACCAGGTCCTGATGCTGCAGTACTCGGTGTACTCGGTGATCTCGCCCGAGGGCTGCGCGTCCATTCTGTGGAAGACCGCCGAGCGCGCGCCCGAGGCGGCCGAGGCCCTGGGTATCACGGCGCACCGCTTGAAGGCCCTGGGTGTCGTCGACAAGATCGTCAGCGAGCCGGTGGGCGGCGCCCACCGCGATGTGCCCTGGATGGCCGCGCAGCTCAAGCGCGCGCTGGGCGAGGTGCTGCGGCAGACGGCCGACCTCAAACCCAAGGACCTGGTGCAGCGCCGCTACGAACGGCTGCGCGCCTACGGTCGCTTCGCAGACACGAAGGAACGCTAGGTGTCGGCCCCGCGGGTCGCGGTGGCGGCCAGCGGAGGCTGCGACTCCACAGCGCTGCTGCATTGCGCGGCCCGTCAGGCCGCGGTGCTGGGGGTCGAGGTGGTGGCCCTGCATGTGCACCACGGCTTGATGCCCCAGGCTGATGATTGGCTGGCCCGGGTGCGGGCGCAGAGCCGGCGCTGGGGTGCGGGGTTCGACGCTTGTCGCCTGCAAGGCGGCCCCGCCAGCGGCGAGAGCACCGAGGCCTGGGCGCGGCGCGAGCGCTACCGGGCGCTGGCCCAGATGGCCGCGGCTGCAGGATGCGGCCTGGTGCTGCTGGCACACCACCGGCGCGACCAGGCCGAAACCTGGCTGTTGCAGGCGCTGCGCGGCGGCGGCGCTGCAGGGCTGTCGGCGATGCCACGCAGCGCCACCCGACACGGCCTGGTCTGGGCACGCCCGTGGCTGGACAAACCCCGCAGCGACATCGAGTCCTATGTGCTCCGGCATCGCTTGAGCTGGGTCCAAGACAGCAGCAACGCTGACCCGCGCTTTGCCCGCAGCCTGTTGCGCACGACCGTCTGGCCGGCGCTGCAGACCGCATTCGCCGATGCCGAAGTCAATCTGGCGCGTTCCGCCCAACATGCACAGGAAGCCGCCGCCGTGCTGGCCGAAGTGGTGGCGCAGGATCTGCCCGCGCTACAACACGACGGGGCGCTGGTGGTGTCGGCATGGGCAGCGCTGTCGGAGCACCGGCGCCGGCTGGCCCTGCGCGCCTGGCTGGCGGTCACGTTGGCCGCACCGGTGCCTGAAACCTTGGTGCGAAGGCTCACCGTGGAACTGCCGCCGCTGCGCACGGCGCGCTGGCCGCTTGGTTCGCAGGTGCTGCACCTGTACCGCGGTTTGCTGCGCCTGCAACCCGCATCGCGGCGGGTTGCCCATGCGCCCGACGAGTCGATCGCCCTGGACTTGAGTCAACCCGGCCGCCACGAGCTGCCTGCATGGGGCGGACATCTGCTGGTGCAGCCTGTACTGCGGGCCGGGGTATGCGCGGCCCTGTTGCGTGATGTTCAGCCACGGCGGCGAGCCGGGGGCGAGCAGTTCCAATTGGCCCAGCGCGGTGCGCTGCGCAGTCTGAAGAAGCAATACCAGTCACGCGGTGTGCCCGAGCACGAGCGCGACGGACCGCTGCTGTTCACATCGCGCGATGAGCTGCTGTTTGCGCCAGGTCTGGGCATAGACGCGCGCGTGCACGCGGCGCCGGGCGAGCTTCAATGGGCTATCCGCTGGGAGCCGGACACGACTGATTCAGCTTCCCCCGCCGACTAGAATTCGCGGTTTGTGCGCTGCGGCAACGGGCCAAGGCGCCAAGCAGGCGAATCCAAGACGATGGCATTGATTGTTCACAAGTACGGCGGCACCTCGATGGGGTCGGCCGAGCGCATCCGCAACGTCGCCATGCGGGTGGCCAAGTGGGTGCGGGCCGGCCACCAATTGGTGGTGGTGCCTTCGGCCATGAGCGGCGAAACCAACCGCCTCCTGGGGCTGGCCAAGGAATTGATGCCAAAGGCCAGCACGCCTGAAGCCATGCGCGAACTCGACGCCATTGCCGCCACGGGCGAACAAGTCTCGGTGGGGCTGCTGGCCTTGGCCTTGCAAGCGCAGGGCCTGCAGGCAGTGAGCTACGGCGGCTGGCAGGTGCCCATCGCGACAGACCAGGCCTACACCAAGGCGCGCATCACCAGCATCGACGACACCCGCGTGCGCGCCGACCTGGCCGCAGGCAAGGTGGTGGTGATCACGGGGTTCCAGGGCATAGACAGCAACGGAAGCATCACCACACTGGGGCGCGGTGGCAGCGACACCTCGGCCGTGGCGGTGGCCGCCGCGATGAAGGCCCACGAGTGCCTGATCTACACCGACGTGGACGGTGTCTACACCACCGATCCGCGCATCGTGCCCGAGGCGTGCCGCCTGTCCACCATCAGCTTCGAGGAGATGCTGGAGATGGCCAGCATGGGCTCCAAGGTGCTGCAGATCCGTTCAGTGGAATTTGCCGGCAAGTACCGCGTGCCGCTGCGGGTGCTGTCGAGCTTCACGCCCTGGGACATCCCGGTCGAAGAAGAGGCCCGCTCGGGCACGCTGATCACATTCGAGGAAGACGAAAAAATGGAACAAGCCGTGGTCGCTGGAATCGCCTTCAACCGCGACGAAGCCAAGATCAGCCTGATCGGTGTGCTCGACAAGCCGGGCATCGCCTACAGCATCCTGGGGCCCGTGGCCG
This sequence comes from Burkholderiales bacterium, assembly GCA_031420055.1. GTDB lineage: Bacteria > Pseudomonadota > Gammaproteobacteria > Burkholderiales > Burkholderiaceae_C > Rubrivivax. The sequence goes on from JANOLY010000117.1 coordinate 11,102, forward strand.
ACGCCAACATCGACGTCGACGTCATCATTCAGAACGTCTCGCACGACGGGCGCACCGACTTCTCGTTCACGGTGCACCGCAACGACTATCTGCGCACGATGGAGGTCATCAAGACCCAGGTGCTGCCGCACACGGGCGCCGGCGAGCTGCGCGGCGACGCCAAGATCTGCAAGGTGTCCATCGTCGGCATCGGCATGCGCAGCCACGTGGGCGTGGCCAGCAAGATGTTCCGCACCCTGTCCGAAGAGGGCATCAACATCCAGATGATCACCACCAGCGAGATCAAGACCAGCGTGGTACTTGACGAGAAGTACATGGAACTTGCGGTTCGTGCACTGCACAAGGCCTTCGACCTGGACCAGGCCGCGGAAGTGGCTGCGAAGGCGGGATAGAATCTGGGCTCTTCGCCGGAGTCGTGACCGAGTGGCCGAAGGTGCTCCCCTGCTAAGGGAGTATGTGCCAAAAGCGCATCGAGGGTTCGAATCCCTCCGACTCCGCCAAGCTATCAAATCAGCTGTCGCAAGTTGCTGCATGTCCGCTCTACGGCCCCGTTTGAGGGGCTCTGGCGTTTGTGGAGTCGCACTTCGACCGTTGCTTGTGGTGCCCCCTTGAGCGTCATGGTCGCGGGGCAAAAAATATTATCAGTGTTCCCAACCCACGGAGTTATCTCGATGTCTGATGCTTCACGCCGTACCTTCATGATCCAAGCCGCTGCTTGCGGCAGTGCACTGGCGGCAGGCAGCGCGTTTGCGCAGCCTGCCCGTATCGACGAAAAGGACCCGCAGGCCGTGGCGCTGGCCTATGTGCACGACACATCCAAGGCCGACACCAAGAAGTTCCCCAAGCACACCAAGGACCAGAAGTGCAACAACTGCGCGCTGTACCAGGGCAAGGCCACCGACGCATGGGGCGGCTGCCCACTGTTCGGCGCCAAGCAAGTGGCCGGGCCGGGCTGGTGCAGCGCCTGGGCCAAGAAGGGCTGACCAGGTTCGGTCAAACGCGCTGAGGCGAGCTGCGCTGCCGCGCGGCTCGCCGTGTGCAGTTCAGCCGATGCGACCGAGCAAGAGGTACTCCATGAGCGCCTTTTGCACGTGCATGCGGTTCTCGGCCTCTTCCCACACCACCGACTGGGCGCCGTCGATCACTTCGGCGGTGACTTCTTCGCCACGGTGCGCCGGCAGGCAATGCATGAACAAGGCATCGGGCTGGGCCACGGCCATCATGTCCTCGTCCACGCACCAGTCGACAAAGGCCTTGCGGCGTTCTTCGTTCTCGGCCTCAAAACCCATGCTGGTCCACACGTCGGTGGTCACGAGATGCGCACCCTCGCAGGCTTGCATGGGGTGGTCGAAAATCTTGAAGCAGCCGGTGTCGCGTATGCCCGCCGCTTCGGGGTTGACCTCGTAGCCGCTGGGCGTGCTGACATGCACCGTGAAGCCCAGGATTTCGGCCGCCTGCAGCCACGTGTTGGCCATGTTGTTGCCGTCACCCACCCAAGCCACGACACGGCCCTGGATGCTGCCGCGTTGTTCGATGTAGGTGTAGATATCCGCCAGGATCTGGCAGGGGTGGTACTCGTTGGTCAGGCCGTTGATCACCGGCACGCGTGAGTGCGAGGCAAACCGCTCGAGCATGCTTTGCTCGTAGGTGCGGATCATCACCAGGTCCACCATGCGGCTGATCACACGGGCCGTGTCCTCGGCCGGCTCGGCGCGGCCAAGGTGGCTGTCGCCAGTGGTCAGGTGCACTACCGAGCCGCCCATCTGGTACATGCCGGCCTCGAAGCTGACCCGCGTGCGCGTGCTGGCCTTCTCGAAGATCATGGCCAGGGTGCGGTCCACCAGCGGCTGGTAGCGCTCGTAGTTCTTGAATCGCGTTTTGATGGTGCGCGTGCGCTCGAACAGGTAGGCGTATTCCTCGGCGCGGAAGTCCTTGAACTGGAGATAGTGCTTCATCAAGGAGTGACCAGGCTTCATGTTTCCGCGAGAAAGGCGCGCACCAACGGGCACAGGATGGCCACGATCTGCGCCGCTTCGTCGTGCGACAGGATCAGGGGCGGCACGATGCGGATGACGCTGTCGGCCGTGACGCTGATCATCAGCCCCGCCGTTGCCGCGCGCCCGAGCAGCAAGCCGCAGGGCCGGGCCAGTTCGATGCCTATCATGAGCCCGGCGCCGCGGATCTCGACCACGCCGGGCAGGCCCGCCAGTTCGCGCTGAAGCCCGGCACGCAATGATTCACCGACGGCGGCTGCGTTGGCCATCACGCCGTCTTCTTCCATGATGCGCAGCGTCTCCACCCCGGCCCGCATGGCCAGTGGGTTGCCGCCGAAGGTGGTGCCGTGGTTTCCCGGGCCCAGCACGTTCACGGCGCGCGGGCCACAGACCACCGCACCCACGGGCACGCCCGAGCCCAGGCCTTTGGCCAGCGGCATCACATCGGGCTGTATGCCGGCCCATTGATGGGCGAACCACTTGCCCGTGCGGCCGATGCCGCACTGCACTTCGTCCAGCATCAGCAGCCAGCCCTGTTCGTCGCACAGGGCGCGCAAGCCCTGCAGGTATTCCCAGCGGCTGGGGTTGACGCCGCCTTCGCCCTGGATGGTCTCCAGGAACACCGCCACCACGTTGGGCCGGGTGCGCGCCACTTCCTGCACCGCCGCCAGGTCGTTCAAGGGCACGCGCACGAAGCCGGGTACCAGGGGGCCGAAACCGGCCTGCACTTTAGGGTTGCCGGTGGCTGACAAGGTGGCAATCGACCGCCCATGGAAGGCGCGCTCGTAGACGATGACTTCCGGAGATTCGATGCCGCGGTCATGCCCGTACTTGCGGGCGATCTTCAAGGCCGCTTCGTTGGCTTCAAGACCTGAATTGCAGAAAAAGGCACCGTCCAGGCCAGAGATCTCGCACAGCTTGGCTGCCAGCTGCTCTTGAAGCGGCACCTCGTAGTAATTGGAGCTGTGGATGAGGCGGGCCACCTGGTCTTGCAGCGCCGGCACCAGCTTCGGGTGGGCGTGGCCCAAGGTGTTGACGGCAATGCCGCCCAGGCCGTCGAGGTACTTGCGCCCCTGCGTGTCCCACAGCCAGCAGCCTTGGCCGTGCGACAGCGCTATCGGCAAGCGGCCGTAGGTGTTCAAAACGTGCGGCATGGGCCGGGTCGGGGTGGCGAACACGGCGGCGTCGGGTGCATTCATAGTCGTGCCTCGTTGACCAGAAAAAATGCCGGTTGGCGACGCTTCGGTCACGACCCGGCTGGCGTGCATTCTAAAGGTCGCTGGCAGGCTGTGGCCAAGCTGCCAATCCCATGCCACTGCGGGTAGGGCCGTGCGTGCTGCGACGCAGCAACCACGAGGCACAATGAGGCCTGCACACGGTCAATCCAGACCGCTGCCAGCCTTCCGGTCCGCCACCATGGCGGCGCCGCCTCTGATGACCCCTTCCAAGCCGCGCCAGTTCTTCATTCAGGGCATCACCCAGGACGGGCGCACCTTCCGGCCCAGCGACTGGTCAGAACGCCTGGCCGGCGCCATGTCCTGTTTTCGTCCGGGCGGTGGTGCGGGTGGCATAGGCGCATTCATCGGCTATTCGCCGTACTGCGTGCCGCAGCTCATCGACGGGGTGAAGTGCGTCATCGTCAGCGAGGCGCTCAAGGACCTGGAGCCCATGGCCTGGGACTTCGTCATGAACTTTGCCCGCGACAACAACCTGCAGGTCGCCGAGGCCTGCCTGCTGCCCGATCCACCGCCGACTGCAAGTGCGGGTTAAGGCCTGCGCCAGGCTGGGCAGCAGGCACAAAAAAGCCCGCGGCAGCGGGCTTGTTCGGGCAAGAAGCGAGGGATCAGGCAGCCAGCGCCAGCGCCTTGACCTTGGCCGAAAGGCGGCTCTTCAGGCGGGCGGCCTTGTTCTTGTGGAACACGCCCTTGTCGGCGACGGAGTCGATCACGCTTTGCGCCGACTTGAAGGTCTCGGCGGCCTTGGCCTTGTCACCGCCCGTCACGGCCTTGACGACGTTCTTCACCACGGTGCGGAAGTGCGAGCGCAGCGACGTGTTGGCGGCATTGAGAACCACGTCCTGGCGCGCGCGCTTGCGGCCCGAAGCGAGGCGAACAGTTTTCTTCTTGGCTTTGGTCGAGGTGGCCATGCTGGTGAGGTAGTTGGTTCGTGAGGTACAAAGACCGTCGAGTATAGCAGGCCGCAGCCGGCCCGCCAAGGCGTCATCCGGCCTTGCCTATACTCGAAGGCTTGACCCTTCCGGGCGGCGCGCCTGCCGGCGCACATCGACGTGAACCTGTTCAAGGCCGCCTCTACCGTTTCCCTGCTGACCCTGGTGTCCCGTGTCACGGGACTGGTGCGCGAGCAGCTCATTGCTGCCACCTTCGGCGCCAGTGCGGCCACCGACGCCTTCAACGTCGCCTTTCGCATCCCCAACCTGTTCCGGCGGCTGTTTGCCGAGGGGGCCTTCTCACAAGCCTTTGTGCCGGTGCTGGCAGCGTCGCGGGCGCGTGACGGCGACGA
>JANOLY010000118.1:0-8579 GCA_031420055.1 Burkholderiales bacterium
GGCGCAATCGACGTGTTCAGACGCAGCATTTCGCTGCCGACCACATTGGCCGGCTGGTTGACGCCGGCGATGCCAGTCAGAAAGGTAGTGACGAGGTCGTTGCGCGGGAAGTTGGTGGGCGCCGTGTTAGGCAGGGCCAGCGCAATCTCCAGCAGCGCGGGCAGGGTGGGGTGGGTGACGTAGTCGATGAACTGGCCGTCACCGCGCGGCTGCGAGGCGTTGAACTTGTCCTTGTCCTTCAGGCCGATGACGACTTCGTTGACCAGCGGCATGCCCAGGCGCGACACCTGCACCCAGGCGCCGCCGGACTTTTCGGCCGCTTGGTGGCCCGAGCGCGGGCTCGGGTTGAGCAGGCGCGACTGGCGCAGGCTGGCCGTGGTCCAGCCGCCGATGACGCTGTCGCCTGCGGTCAGGCAGCTCTTGTGTACTTCCAGCGCCAACGTGGTGACGTTCTTGTCGCCTAGGGTGTTGGGCACCGCACCGATGTTGGCCGGGTTGGTGATGACGCCGATCGGGGCGTTGACGAGATCGAAGATGGTGCCCAGGTTGACGGCAAACGGGTCTTGCCGCTGGCCCACGAACAGCTTGGCGGGCATGGCGCAGCCGGGAATGTTGACGCTGTGGATGTGCTTGGCAGCGTAGGCCGGGTAGTTGGGGATAGTCTTGACGCCGATGTTGTCGACCGGTTTGTCGAAGGTGGCGCTGCCGCCCACCACGTTGGTGATGGTCGACACGCTGCCAGTGCGGCGGTCGCCACGCACCAGGGTCACGTTGAACGTCTCGGCCAGGTTCAGGCTGGCGTCCTTCACGTTGGCCACCTGTCCGGCTTGCACCAACGGTATCGCCACGTTCTTGCCGCCTATGGGCAAGGTGATGCCATTGCCGGCGTTGGCCAGTGTGTTGTTGAAGCGAAACTGGAAGGTCATGTCCTCGCGCGCATCGCCGTTGTTGTCGATGTGGATTTCGTACAGCGCGTTGGGGTCCATCGCGAAGTAGTTCGGGCCACCGTAGGCGTCCTGCAGCGGCTGGTAGTTCGCCACCACGGTGACGTAGTCGTTGCGCCCGGCTTCGTAGCTGTTGAACAGGTAGAAATCGGTGGCGTCCACCTTGGGCGTGGTGGTGATGGACGGGGCCTCGCGGTGGCTGGAGGCCAGTGCCAGGCCCGTGCAGGCCAGCAGGACGGCGGTGGCCAGCGGCGCGGCGCGGAAGTGTTTCGTGTGCATGGGGTGTTCTCCTGGGTTGGCGGCATGTGCCGGCAGGAGTGCTTACGCCGCATGGCGGCCGGTGGATGCATGTCGAGTGATTTGCTCGGGCATGCATCCACCGGCGTCACGCCCACGTAAGCCTGTGCATCAACCACTGCTGCTCGGAGGCCGCCATGACCGATGCCCTCAAATTTGTTCAGCGGCTGCTTGCCGCTGCGGCCCTGGTCTTGCCGCTGGTCGCTCAGGCCGATCCGGTGACGCTGTTCGTGCCGTATGAAGGCGCGGGCAATGTACTGGTGATCGACGCCGCGGCCGGCACCGGCGCCTGGACCGGCAGCATCGAGCAGTCGGCCTTCCCTGCCGTGCCGATGCCGCTGTCGTTGGTGTCGGTGGTCTTCTTCCAGCTCGATGCGTTGACGCAGACGCTGAGCGGCAACTTCGAATTCACCACCGCGGCCGACCTGGCCTCGACGCTTTTCGGTCAGGTCAGCGGCAGCTACGTCGATCTGGATATCTTGACGAATGGCGGCCAGTTCAGCATCGACTACACCATCCTGGGCGGCACCGGTGCGTTCTCGAAGGCCACGGGCTATGGGCTGTCGTTCCTGGACTTCGACCCCGCCGGGGCTTTCAACAACTACACGGAAGCCGGCGCGCTGGTAATCACCGTGCCGGCACCGGCCACGTTGGCGCTGGTGAGTCTGGCTCTGTTGGGCTTGCTGTGGCAGCGGCGCACAGCGCGCATGCCCCTGGCACGCGCTGGCTGAGACCGCGCCGCTAAACTCGGGGCCCGTTCTGCACAGCGCGGCGCCGCGGAGCCGGCGCTGCCCGCGACCATGAGCACGCCCCCGACCGCCCCCTACGACGCCAGCACCAAGCAAAAGGCGCAGGCCAAGACCTCACGCATCCCGATCAAGATCGTGGCCGCCGAGACGCGCGAGGTGCTGAAGAAGCCCGACTGGATCCGCGTCAAGGCCGGCAGCCCCAGCACGCGCTTCTACGAGATCAAGCAAATCCTGCGCCAGCACAAGCTGCACACGGTGTGCGAAGAGGCCAGCTGCCCCAACATCGGTGAATGCTTCGGCAAGGGCACGGCCACCTTCATGATCATGGGCGACAAGTGCACGCGCCGCTGCCCGTTTTGCGACGTGGGCCACGGCCGGCCCGACCCGCTGGACGCTGACGAGCCGCTGAACCTGGCCAAGACCATCGCTGCGCTGAAGCTGAACTACGTGGTCATCACCAGCGTCGACCGCGACGACCTGCGCGACGGTGGTGCCGGGCACTTCGTGGAGTGCATCCGCAAGACACGCGAGTTGTCGCCGCGCACGCAGATCGAGATCCTGGTGCCCGACTTCCGCGGCCGCATGGACCGGGCGTTGGACATCCTCAAGGCCGCCCCGCCCGACGTGATGAACCACAACCTGGAAACCACCGCGCGGCTGTACAAAGAAACGCGGCCGGGCTCTGACTACCAGTTCAGCCTGACCCTGCTCAAGCGCTTCAAAGCCGAGGTGCCGGGCGTGCCCACCAAGAGCGGGGTGATGGTGGGGCTGGGCGAGACCGACGAAGAGATCCTGCAGGTCATGCGCGACATGCGCGCGCACGACATCGACATGCTTACCATCGGCCAGTACCTGGCGCCCAGCGGCCACCACCTGCCGGTGCGGCGCTACGTGCACCCGGACACCTTCAAGTTGTACGAGCGCGAAGCCGCGGCCATGGGCTTCAGCCACGCTGCCGTGGGTGCTATGGTGCGCAGCAGCTACCATGCCGACCAGCAGGCCCATGCAGCGGGTGTGGCGATGGCGGGCTGAGGAAGCGCGCGCCGCGCGCAAGCAAGAACGATCACACTGAGGAGAAGAACATGGACGCTCCCTCACCCTACGCGCTGCGGCCCTGGATGGGCCAGTACGGCAGCCACATTGCCCCCATGCTGGACCAGCCCGCGCACGCCCACCTGCCGGCCATGGCCGACGCCGCGGTGCAGCGTTTTGCGGCGCAAACAGCGTTCACCACCGTCATGCCCAACGGCATGTACGGCAGCCTCAGCTACGCCCAGGTGGGCGAGATGAGCAATGCCTTCGCCGTCTACCTGCGTGAGGTGCTCAAGCTGCAGGCCGGCGACCGCGTGGCGTTGCAGATGCCCAACTGCCTGGCCTACCCTGTCGTGCTGCTGGGCGTGCTGAAGGCGGGCTGCGTGGCCGTCAACACCAACCCGATGTACACACCGGCCGAGATGGCGCACCAGTTCAACGACAGCGGCGCCAAAGCGGTGGTGGTGGTGGACATGTTTGCCGACAAGCTGGAACAAGCACTGCCGCAAACCGGCGTCAAGCACGTGGTGCTGACGCGGGTGAGCGAGTTCTTCCCGGCGGTGGTGGGCCCCATCGTGCGCGCCGTGATGAAGCACTGGAACAAGCTCATCCCCCGACATGGCCTGAGCTTTACCGCCTTGCCCGATGCGCTGACCCAGGGCCGCGCCCAGGCCGCAGACGCGGCCGCCAAGGTGGCCGGCTACACGCGCAGCATGGGCCATGACAGCCTGGCCCTGCTGCAGTACACCGGCGGCACCACCGGCGTGGCCAAGGGCGCCATGCTCACGCACGGCAACCTGCTGTGGAACCTGGCGCAGATGCGCGCCATGTCGGCCAGCCACATCGAAGACGGGCGCGAGGTGGTGCTGACCGCCTTGCCGCTGTACCACGTGTTTGCCTTCACGGTGAACTTCCTGTGCATGTTCAACGCCGGCGCGCGCAACATCCTGGTGCCCAACCCGCGGCCCATCCAGAACCTGCAGCGCGCGTTCGAGAACTACCCCATCACCTGGGTCACGGGCGTCAACACGCTTTACAACGCGCTGCTGGCTGAAGAGTGGTTCACGGCGTTTCCGCCCAAGCACCTGAAGGCGGCCGGTGGCGGTGGTGCGGCCATGCACCACGCAGTGGTCGAACGTTTCGAGGCCGTCACCGGCGCGCCGCTGGTGGAAGGCTATGGCCTGACCGAGTCCAGCCCCGTGGTGTGCTTCCAGCCGCTGAACAACAAGCGCCAGCGCGACACCATCGGCATCCCCGCGCCCATGACCGATGTGCGCCTGGTTGACGACGCCGGGGCCGACGTGCCGCTGGGCCAGCCCGGCGAGCTGCTGGTACGCGGCCCGCAGGTGATGCAGGGCTACTGGCAGCGCCCGCAGGACAGCGCCGACGTGCTGAAAGGCGGCTGGCTGTTCACCGGCGACGTGGCCGTGATGGACGAGCACGGCACCTTTCGCATCGTCGACCGCAAGAAGGACATGATCCTGGTGAGCGGTTTCAACGTCTACCCCAACGAGATCGAAGACGTGCTGTCGCGCCACCCCAAAGTGCTGGAAGCGGCGGTGGTGGGCATGCCCGACAGCAAAACCGGCGAGGCCGTGCATGCGTATGTGGTGAAGCGCGACGACAGTCTCAGCGCAGAAGAACTGCTGGCCCATTGCCGCAGCCTGCTGACGGGCTACAAGCTGCCGGCGCGCGTGGTGTTTCGCGATGAGCTGCCCAAGACGCCGGTGGGCAAGATCCTGAGGCGCGAGCTGCGCACCACTGGCACCACAGCCACCACAGCCACGACCACCACCCCAAGCTGAGCGGAGCACCGAACCATGCTGTCCGACACCGAAACCAAGCTGCTGGGCGTGATGATGATGGTCATCATGCTGGGCATGGGCGCCAGCCTCACGTTCAAGGATTTCGCTATCGCCCTGCGCAAGCCCGCGGGCGTGGGCATCGGCCTGGTCACGACCTATGTGCTCACGCCCATCGTGGGCTATACGCTGGCCACGCTGCTGAAGTTGCCGCCGGCCTATGCGGTGGGTTTGATCCTCATGGCCTGCCTGCCCGGGGGCACCACCAGCAACATCTTCAACTACTTCAGCAAGGGCGTGCTGAGCCTGTCGATCCTGATGACCATCGTCTCCACGCTGTTTGCGGTGCTGCTGGTGCCCTTGGCGCTGGGCATCTTCTCAGCCGGCATCGAGGGCGAATGGCAGATCCCGCCGGGCAACGTGGCGCAGGTGTTGGTGGTGCTGTTGGTGCCCACCGTCATCGGCATGCTGCTGCGCAAGTGGAACGCCAATGTCGGCGCCGTCATCGAGATGGTCGGCGGCGCGCTGGGCATCGTCGTCATCGTGTTCCTGGTTGTCAGCTGGGTGCCGCGCAACATCGGTCTGCTGGCCACCACGCCGGCCGAGGTGTATGTCGGCGCCATCGGCCTGGGCCTGGTCGGCTTTGCCGTCGGCTACGCCTTCGCCCGCCTGGTGCGCCAGGACCGGCGCCGCAGCCGCACCATCGCACTGGAAACGGGCATCCAGAACGGCCCGCTGGGCGTGCTCATCGTGCTGCTCACCTTCGAGGGCACACGCCAGCAAGAGGTGCTGCTGATCCCGGTGCTGTATTCGCTGTTCATCGTGCTGACCAGCAGCGTGGTGACGGTCTGGTTCAGGCGCATCAGCACGCGCGAGGAACTGGCGCGCGACAACGCCAAGATTGGGGCGTTGGCGGTGGCGCGCTGAGCGGCGCAGCGACGTGCTGCGCAGCCAGGTTCTGCAGCTGCCAGTCAGCAGCGCGGCTGGGCTGCCATGGCGTCGATTGCCTGGACTTGCGCTGCTCAACCCGGCGCGCTGACCTGAACCCCGGGCATGGCACGCGGCGCGCGTCGCCGCAGGTTCGCGTCGAAGGTGTAGAAGTGCGCTGCCTCACCCGACAGGGCGATATGCAGTGCGTCGGCAAAGTCCAGGCCTCTGTCGCAGGCTGTCATCGCAGCAGCCACGGCCGGGGCGTTTTCGGTGCTGACGCCTGGCAGCCCCAGCATGGCCCGCAAGAACGTCATCACCTGCGGGGCAGGGTAGCCGTAGGCCGAGCGCAAGACCCACTCGGCTTCCAGCAACACGGTCACGGGAATTCGCACCTCCCGTTCCTGTGCCAGCAGCGTGCGGGCGCGGCGGGCCTGTGCGGCGTCGTCATTGACGAGCAGGCGCACGATGACGTTGGTGTCCAGCGCAATCATGGTGGTCGGGCTCAGGTGGGCATCAACGGCGCCGGGCGGCTTCGGCAGCCACGGCGGCGTCCATGTCCTTGAGCGTTCTCACGGGACCGGTGTAGCGGGCCATGCCGAACACCGCGTCGAGCGTCGTCGGTGCGAAAGCCGGCGCGGCCGCCAGCGGCTTGAGCAGCACGCCCTCGGGCGTTGCCAGCACTTCAAAGCACGTGCCGGGTACCCACGCACGGTCGCGGCGAAGTGAGGCCGGCAGAACCAACTGGCCCTTGGCGGAAAGAAGCGTTGTGATCATGGGGCCTGCGGCGTAAGTCAAAAGTAAGATGCATTCTAGGCCCCACGCAGCCCAAGCTGAAAACCTGTCACGATGCGTGTGACTTCGCACCACCCGCCATGGAAGCCGACATGAACCATCCGCCCGACACCTTGCCGCATCCGCGCCTACTGGCCCTCCTGCGCGCCATGCCCAAGGCCGAGCTGCACATCCACATCGAAGGCTCGCTGGAGCCCGAGCTGATCTTCAAGCTGGCGCAGCGCAATGGCGTGGCGCTGCCTTACGCCAACGTCCAGGCGCTGCGGTCGGCCTATGCCTTCACCGACCTGCAGAGTTTTCTCGACATCTACTACGCCGGGGCCAGTGTGCTGCTGAAGGAGGAAGACTTCTTCGACATGGCCAGTGCCTACTTCGAGCGCGCCGCGGCCGACAACGTGGTGCGTGCAGAACTCTTCTTCGACCCGCAGACGCACACCGAGCGTGGCGTGGCCATGCGGACGGTGGTCACCGGCCTGTCGCGGGCCTGCCGACAGGCGCAGGCTGAGCTGGGCATCAGCGCCGGTCTCATCCTGTGTTTCTTGCGCCACTTGAGCGAAGAAGACGCGCTGGCGACGCTGGAACAGGCGCTGCCCTACCGCGCCCACTTCATCGGCGTGGGCCTGGACAGCAGCGAGCGTGGGCACCCGCCGGAGAAGTTCGCGCGGGTGTTTGCGCGGGCGCGCGAGCTGGGCCTGCATGTGGTGGCGCATGCCGGCGAAGAAGGCCCGCCGGCCTACATCTGGAACGCGCTGGACGTGTTGAAGGTGCAGCGCATAGACCACGGCGTGCGCTGCCTGGAAGACGCGGCACTGGTGCAGCGCCTGGCAGCAGAGCGCATGCCGCTGACGGTGTGCCCGCTGTCGAATGTGAAGCTGTGCGTGTTTCCGGCCCTGGCCCAGCACAACCTGCCCGCGCTGTTGGACGCCGGCCTGTGTGTCACCCTCAACAGCGACGACCCGGCCTACTTTGGCGGCTACATCAACGCCAACTTCGTCGACACCTTTGCGGCCTTGCCGCAACTGGGCCCACAACACGCCTACACGCTGGCGAGCAACAGTTTCGAAGCCAGCTTCGCACCCGCGGCCGACAAGGCGCGTTGGGTGCAGGCGCTGGACGCGGCCTTCGCCGCCGCGCACTGAAGCGCCCGCCTGCGCAACGCCTGCACTACGCCTGCACTACGCCGCCAGCGTGGCCGCGCTGGCACCAAACGCGTAGGCGTCCATGCCCAGTTCGCCATAGGTCAGGCTGGCGTGGATGCGCCGGCCCGGTGTGTTGCGCCCGCCCGCACCTGCGGCCACGAACCAGGGCAGCAGGTGCTCGTCAGTGGGGTGCATCAGCGCGGCAAACGGCGCTTGCGTGCGGTAGTCGAACAGCGCTTGCCAGTCGCCAGCAGCGGCGCGCGCTGCCCACCAATCGCGAAAGGCCGTGCTCTCTGGCGTGGCCGGCTGGTCCACCGGCGCGAGCCGGCCACCCGCGAACACACGCTGCAGGTTGTGGGTGATGCTGCCGCTGCCCAGCACCAGCACGCCTTGCGCGGCCAGCGGCGCCAGCGCTTCGCCCAGCGCAAACAGCCTGGCCGGCGACCAGTGCGCGGGCCAGGCCAGCGGCAGCACGGGGATGTCGGCCTGCGGGAACAGGTAGCGCAGCGGTGTCCAGATGCCGTGGTCCAGCCCGCCTTCATCCACGCGCTGTGCGTTGATGCCACCGGCCTGCAACAGCGCGGCCACGCGTGTGGCCAGCGCGGGTGTGCCGGGGGCGTCGTAGCGCAAGGTGTGCAGCTTGGGGTCGAAGCCGCCGAAGTCGTACACCGCGGCGTGTTTCGGCGCGGCCAGCAGCACGGGCTCAAACGCCAGACTGTGCGCCGAGGCGACGAGCAGGGCACTGGGCCGGCCGAAGGCGGCCGTGATAGCGGGGCCCAGGCGCTGCATGAAGGCGCCGGCCTCGCGCGGCTCCAGCGCCGTCATCGGTGAGCCGTGGGACAGAAAGAGTGAGGGCAGGGTGGGCTTCATGCGTTGATTGAAACACCGGGCGCA
>JANOLY010000119.1:0-7961 GCA_031420055.1 Burkholderiales bacterium
CAGGCAGCACCCCCCAACCAGGTCATCGTGGGGCTGAGCCTGTTCCTCACCTTCTTCGTCATGGCACCGACCTTCGACCGTGTCTACGCCGTGGCCTGGGCGCCCTACTCGGCCGGCACGCTGCCGGTGGACCAGGCGCTGGAGCAAGGTGCCAAGCCGCTGCGCGAATTTATGCTCAAGCAGACACGTCAGAGCGACGTGCAACTCTTCGCCAAGCTGGCCAAGCTGCCCGCCGATGTGAAAGGCGAAGACGTGCCCTTGCGCGTGCTGGTGCCGGCCTTCGTGACCAGCGAGCTGAAGACGGCGTTCCAGATCGGCTTCATGATCTTCATCCCCTTTCTCATCATCGACATGATCGTGGCCAGCGTGCTGATGAGCCTGGGCATGATGATGCTCAGCCCCGTGCTCGTGGCCCTGCCCTTCAAGCTGATGCTGTTTGTGCTGGCCGACGGCTGGAACCTGTTGCTCGGCTCATTGGCCGCTTCTTTCGTCACCTGAGCCCGCCATGGATCCACAACAAGTTCTCAACACCGGCCAGCAAGGCCTGCTGATGCTGCTGATGGTGGCCGCCCCCGTGCTGCTGGTGGTGCTGGTGGTGGGCCTGGTGGTCAGCATCTTCCAGGCTGCCACACAGATCAACGAGGCCACGCTCAGCTTCGTGCCCAAGATCGTGGCGGCGGTGGCCGTGATGATCATCGCCGGGCCCTGGATGATGAGCACGCTGGTCGAGTACTTGCAGCGCACCTTGCTGGCGATACCCGGCGCGGTGACCTGAGGCCCCGCCGGGCCGCGGCGCACACCGACGTGTTGACCTTCGACGAAGCGCAGATCCTGGCCTGGGTCTCGCCGCTGATCTGGCCCTTCTTGCGCGCCCTGGCGGTGTTCACGGCGCTGCCGGTGCTGGGTTCACGCACGGTGCCGGCGCGTGTGCGCATCGCCCTGGCGGCCTTCATCGCCCTGGCCGCGCAGGCCAGCCTGCCGCCCATGCCGGTGGTGGCGCTGGATTCGCCACTGGCCTTCACGCTGGTGGTGCAGCAGATGGTGATCGGCCTGTCCATCGGCTTCGCCGTGCGCCTGGCGTTCGCGGCGGTGGAGTTCGCCGGCGAGCTCATCGGCCTGCAGATGGGCCTGAACTTCGCTGGCTTCTTCGACCCCTTGTCGGCCAGCACCGCCACCGCCACCAGCCGCTTCTTCGGCACGCTGGTGGCGTGGCTGTTCATCGCCATCAACGGCCACTTGCTGGTGGTGATGGCGCTGGTGCACAGCTTCAGCGCCTTCCCCGTCGGGCCCGAGCCTTTCGCTTTCCTGCGCACCATGCTGCCGCATCAGTGGGGCGCCGAGGTCTTCAGCACCGGGCTGTGGATCGCCCTGCCGCTGGTCACGCTGCTGCTGTTCGTGAACCTGGTGCTCGGCGCCATCTCGCGCGTGGCCGCGCAGATCAACATCTTCGCCATCGGCTTCCCCGTCACGCTGGGCATGGGCCTGGTGGGCATGCTGCTGATGCTGCCGTGGCTGCAACAGCCCTTCACGATGGTGCTGGAGAGGCTGCTGGAGAATTTCAGGTGAGTGTGTAAGATACACACATGACCAGTGACGAGTTGATTCGCGAGCTGCGTCAAGCGGGCTGGCTGCTGGACCGGGTACGCGGCTCGCACCACGTCTTCACCCATGCGACGCGCCCCGGACACGTCGTGGTTCCGCACCCGAAGAAGGACCTGGGCACTGGGCTGCTCAAGGCCATTCGGCGGCAGGCCGGCCTGCGTTAGCTACCCAAGAGGCGACCCCATGCACTACCCCATCGTCATCGAGCCCGGCAACGACAGCACCGCCTGGGGCGTCGTGGTGCCTGACCTGCCAGGCTGCTTCTCGGCCGGCGACACCATGGAAGACGCGCTGATCCAGGCCGAAGAGGCCGTCGCGGCATGGATAGAGGCCACTCTCGATGCCGGGCAGGCCATCCCCCAGCCGTCGAACATCGACATGCTGCGGGCGGACCATCCGGAGCTGGCGGGCTGGCTGTGGGCGGTGGTGAAAGTGGACCCGGCCGCGCTGGACGACACCATCGAACGCGTAAACATCAGCCTGCCGCGTCGGGTGCTGGTTCGGCTGGATTCGCTGGCCCGCAAAGCGGGTGACACGCGGTCCGGGTTCATTGCGCGCATGGCGCTGAAGGGGCACGAGCCCGAAGCCGAGGTCCAGCCGTGACCATGCCAGGCACATAACGCCGTGAAGAGGTTTGCCAAGATGTGGTCGCTGGGCTCCAACCGAAGCTAATCACGATGCCACGCACCATCGCCCACCATCGCCCACCATCGACCGTGCGACGAATCACATGATTCATAATGCGGCCTTTGACTCTGCAGGAGCACCCTGAACATGGCTCACATCACCGCCAACGACCTGAAGACCCGCGGCATTGCGGCCATAGAGGCGTCGCTGGGCAACGGTCGCACCGAGGCTGTGGTGTCGGTGCGCGGAGCCGAACGCTACGTGGTGATGGAAGTGGCCCAGTACCAGCACCTGCGCGAGTGTGAACTCGAGGCCGCGCTGGCTGAAAGCCGGGCTGACCTGGCCGCGGGCCGCTTTGTCGTCGAGTCGCCGGCGCGCCATGTGGCACGCGTGCAGGCACTGACAGCCCGCGACACCCTGGAAAGTGCGCCTGCCACGGTCCGCGCGTCCCCAGAGAGGTCGACCAGGGTCAAGTCGCGCAAGCCCGGGCTGGCTCCCACGGCCAAGACCACGAAGCGTCCGACTCGCTGACCCGGCCCCTGCCCTCGCCACCGGGCCATGGTCTACCAGCTCGTCTTCACGGAACGCTACACGCGCATTGCCGCGCGGTTCCTGAAACTGCACCCCGAAATGGCGAATGCGTACCTGAAGACGCTGGCGCTTCTGGAACTCAACCCGCATCACCCCTCGCTGCGCCTGCACGCCTTGGGCGGACGACTGAAGGGTGTGCATTCCGTATCCATCAACCTGTCGTACCGGATCACCCTGCACTTGCTGCTGGCGGAGAAGGAGATTGTTCCGCTCAACGTCGGCGACCATGACGCGGTGTATTGAGCCACCCGACTGTTGGCTACAGGGTCCGCCATCGCCCATGCGCCCCCTGCTGACTGGCGCGACTGGCCTGTGTGGGATCTGCGGCCTCGATAGGCTTGGCCGCCATGCTGCGGCCGATCCGGACTGTCGAAGCGCCTACAGGCCCTCAAAAGGCCGGCAGACGATCGACAAGCGTGGATCAGAGGGTGGTCCTCATTCAGGGTCGGCGTCCCGACGCCCGGGAATTCGGAGACGAGCCGGGCCTTCATTTCGAAGGTTGCAAGAAAGTTCTCAGCCACGCCCGCGCTGAAATGCAGCTTGCAGAAGGCCACTGCGTCAGCCAACTCGGCAGCAGCCCCCGGGCTGAGGACATAGCTCACTTCAACGAGGCACGGATGCTCGCTGCCACCTCGGGACCGTCAAGCCATTGCGCCTGGCCCGCATTGATTCGAGCCTCGCGCTGGTCAGATTCATCAGACCAGGCTTGCTCCCATTCCGGGTCGTGACCCAGGCTGGCAAGCAGCCTGTCCACGAGCCGGGACCGATCCGCCTGCGGCAGGCTGAGAGCCTCGGCTTCCAGAACATCCAGGGGGATTGGCATCGCACTCCTCGCTGCTTTCATGACCATGATTTGCTCAAATGACCTTCGAAGCGTCACTGACCTAACATCGGGGACGGCACATAAAGTGCGCCGTTGATTCCGGAAGAGGATACCTCCAGAGGGGCTGCTGGAGAACTTTCGCCAAGGCCACCAGGGCACCACCCTGCCGGGTTAGCCTTGGACCCCATGCCACGCACCATCGCCGCCGTTTCGCTGCTGGTCGACGACTACGACCGGGCCATCCGTTTCTACACGGAGCCGCGGCGCGAGGCCTATGGCCGCGTGGTGGTGTTCCTCGACCTGCACGGCAACCGCTGGGACCTGATTGAACCGATCGAGGCCGGCCCATGAGCACCACCTTGCTGGCCGGCGCCACGGGCCTGGTGGGCAGTGCCTTTTCGGCCGGCTGGGTGGGGCCCGACGAGTTGCACCTGCTGGTGCGCCGCGAGATGCCCTCGCCCGGGCCGCTGCAGCGTGTGCATGTGGTGGACTTCAGCGCCCTGCGCGCACTGCCGCAGGCGGCCGAGGCCTATTGCTGCCTGGGCACGACGATCAAGCAGGCCGGGTCGCAGGCGGCCTTTCGGGAGGTGGACTTCGACGCCGTGCTGAGCTTTGCCACCGCCGCCAGTCTGGCCGGTGTGAGGCGTTTTGCGGTGGTGTCTGCGTTGGGTGCCAACCGGCGCTCGGCCAACTTCTACAGCCGCGTCAAGGGCGAGATGGAAGTCGCGCTGGCCGGGATGGGCTTCGACAGCCTGGTGGTGGTGCGGCCTTCGCTGCTGGCCGGTGACCGCCAGGCGCTGGGCCAACCCGCGCGCAGCGCCGAGCAATGGGCCCTGGCCCTGGCCAGGCCCTTTGCACCGCTGCTGCCGCGGGCCTTTCGGCCGATTGCCGCGGCCGTGGTGGCGCGCGGCATGCAGCGCGCGTTGGCCGACCGGCGGCCGGGGCTGCGCATCGTCGAGTCCGCTGAACTGCAAAAGCTGGGCGCCCGCTGACAGACGGGTCAGGTGAAAACGCCCTGACGCAGCCACTTGGTGGCCACCCACTTTTCGCCGGCCGTCACGGGCGCGCCGCCGTGCAAGGTGCGGGTGGACACCTCAGGCCGGTCATAGCTGAAGAAGACGGCGTTGCCGCGCACGGGCCAGACCTCCAGGCCGACATCGGGGAAGGTCGTGGCGCCGCCGCCCTCGGGCGTGTTGAGGTACATCACCAGCGAAGCCACACGCTGGCCGCCGCGTTGCAAGATGCGCTCGGTGCCCGGGTGCACGGGGTCGAAGTAGTCGTGGTGCGGTCGGTACTCGGCGCCCGGGCGGTAGCGCAGGATCTGCAGGCCCTCGCCGTGGTCCACCGGCCAGTGCAGCAGTTCGGCGATGCGCTGCTCGATGGTGGTGATGAGCGGCGCCTCGGCGCGCTCGAAGAACATGCCGTCGCTGGTGCGGGCGGGGTTGACCTCGGTGCCGCCGGTGGCGTTGTCGACGGTTTCCGAGCGCACCAGGCGCGGCGCGGCCAGGGCCATCAGGCCGGTGCATTCTTCGTCAGACAGCAACTGGCCGAACACCACCACACGCGGCAACTGCAGGGTGGTGAGCACGGCCACGTCGCGCCCACCAGCACGCAGGCGCGCAGCACCCCCGTGCTGCGCCAGGCCGGGCAGGGCAGACACCGACATCGCCGCCGAGTGGGCACGCGTGGGGGCCAGCGCGGTGGCCGACGACGGCAAGGCCACAGCCTTGGCAGCCAGGTGGTCGAGCAAGGTCTTTTCCAGTGCCGTGGTGGCCACGGCCTCGTTCCAGCCGCTGGCCAGCATGGAGGCCAGCACGTCGTCGGGCCGGCAACCGGCCTCGGCCTGGGCCACGATCCAGCGGCGCAGCTCTTCGGTGATGGGCTGGTGCGGGCTGCTCATGGCGGCGGATTTTCTCAGACCGGCGCGGGCCCCGGCCTGGGCCTACACGCGACGGCGAAACACCAGGCGGTCGGGTGCCGACGTGGCCGCATCAAAGGCATAGCCCTCGGCGACAAAGCTTTCCAGCTGGGCCACCCGGCGTGCGCGCTGTAGGGTGGCGTGGCGCGCCATCAACCCGCGGGCGCGCTTGGCGAAGAAGCTGATGATCTTGTAGCGCCCGTCCTTCCAGTCTTCGAACACGCAGTCGATGACACGCGCGCGCAGCGCCGGGCGCAGGGCGGCGCGGCTGTATTCGATGGACGCCAGGTTGACCACCACCGGCGCGGCTTCTTCGGCCTGGCGCGCATTCAGCAAATCGGCCACCGTGTCGCCCCAATAGGCGTAGAGGTCACGGCCCTGCGGTGTTTTCAGTGCGGTGCCCATCTCCAGCCGGTAGGGCTGCAGGCGGTCCAGCGGGCGCAGCGCGCCGTACAGGCCCGACAAGATGACCAAGTGCTCTTGCGCCCAAGTCAGGTCGGCGGTCTTGAGCGTGCGCGCGTCCAGGCCGCCGTAGACGTCGCCGTCAAAGGCCAGTAATGCGGGCTTGGCGGGCTTGGCGGGCTTGGCCGGCGTGGCCGGCGTGGCGTCGGCGCCCGGCTGCCACGCGGCATAACGTTCGACATTGAGCTGGGCCAGCGGCGCCGACAGGCCCATCAGCGCGGCGATCTGCGCCGGGCTCTTCTTGCGCAGCACGTCAATCAACGCGGCCGCGCGGGCGGTGAACAGCGGCTCGGTGACCTTCTTGCGCACGGGCGCGGGCACGGGCGTGTCGTAGTCGAGTGACTTGGCGGGCGAGAGCAGGAACAGCATGGTGTCGGGTTGGTGTGGCGCAGTGCCGTGGGGCGCGCCGTGGTGGAGGCGGTGTAGGCGGCGGTGTAGGCGCCGGTGTGGACGCCAATGGGGATGGCGGTGTGGGCGTGGGCGGCAGGCCCCAAGCGGTGGCAGCGCGGGATTGTGGCCCGGCCCACGCCGGCTCGCGCCCTGGGGCCATCAGCGGAAGTTGCGGCTGCGCGGCGCCAGCCCCAGCAGCAGCGCGGAATGGTCGACCAGGGTGCGCGCCACCAGGTGGCGCACCTGGCCTTCACGCTGCCAGATGCCGTACACCGTCAACAGCGTGGCGCCCAGCAGCGCGCGGCGCTGGGCCTCGGCCACGGCAGGCCAGACGATGACGTTGACGGCGCCGGTTTCGTCTTCCAGCGTCACGAAGACCACGCCCTTGGCGGTTTCTGGCCGCTGGCGGTGCGTGACGATGCCGCTGGCCCGCGCCAGCCGGCCGCTGGGGTAGTCGCGCAAGGTGCTGGCCGGCTGCACCTTGAAGGCGGCCAGTTGTTCGCGCAGCAGCGCCACCGGGTGCTGCGTGAGGCTCAGGCCCTGGCTGCGGTAGTCGGCCAGCACGGTGGTGGCGGCGTCGGGCGCGGGCAGTTCGGCGGCGGTCTCGTGTGTGCGCGTGGCGCGCAGCAGCGGTGTGGCACGCGTGTCCACGCCGGCCACGGCCCAGGCGGCCTGGTGGCGGTGCCCGGCCAGTGGCGCCAGCGCGTCGGCACCGGCCAGCAGGGCCAGCTGGCCGGCGTCGAGCTGCGCGCGGCGGGCCAGGTCTTCGGGTGATGCAAACGCTGCCGCGTCGCGCGCCGCGATCAGCCGTTCTGCCACCGCCTGCGGCAGGCCGCCGATGCGGTTCAAGCCCAGGCGCACCGGCCGCAAACCGCCGCCCTGCCCTTCAAGCACCGAGTCCCAGCCGCTCACCGTAACGTCCACCGGGCGCACCACCACGCCGTGCTCTTTGGCATCACGCACCAGTTGTGCCGGGGCGTAAAAGCCCATCGGCTGGCTGTTCAGCAGTGCTGCCAGAAAGGCATCGGGGTGATGGCACTTGAGCCAGGCGCTGACGTACACCAGCAGCGCAAAACTGGCGGCATGGCTTTCAGGGAAACCGTATTCGCCAAAGCCTTCGATCTGCTTGAAGATGCGCTCGGCGTACTCGGGCTCGTAGCCCTTGGCCACCATGCGGCCGACCAGCCTTTCGTGAAACGGCCCCAGGCCACCCTTGCGCTTCCAGGCGGCCATGGCGCGGCGTAGCTGGTCGGCCTCGCCCGGCGTGAAATCGGCGGCGAGTATCGCCAGCTGCATCACCTGTTCTTGAAAGATGGGCACACCCAGCGTGCGCTGCAGGGCCTGGCGCACTTCGCTGCTGGGGTAGTCCACCGCTTCTTCGCCCGAACGGCGGCGCAGGTAGGGGTGCACCATGCCGCCCTGGATGGGCCCGGGGCGCACGATGGCCACTTCGATCACCAGGTCGTAAAAGCAGCGCGGTTGCAGGCGCGGCAGCATGCTCATCTGGGCGCGGCTTTCAACCTGGAAGGTGCCCACGCTGTCGCCGCG
>JANOLY010000120.1:0-3156 GCA_031420055.1 Burkholderiales bacterium
CTCAGGCAACTGCATGGTCACGCCCAGGGCGCGGCCGCGGGGAATGACGGTGACCTTGTGCACCGGGTCGGTCTTGGGCACCAGGCGGGCCACCAGCGCGTGCCCAGCTTCGTGGTAGGCGGTGTTCTTGCGCTCTTCCTCGGGCATGACCATGGACTTGCGCTCCGGGCCCATCATGATCTTGTCCTTGGCCTTCTCGAAGTCCATCATCTCGACAACGCGCCCGTTGCGCCGCGCCGCGAACAAGGCCGCTTCGTTGATGAGATTGGCCAGATCGGCGCCGCTGAAACCCGGTGTGCCGCGCGCCAGGATGTCGGCGCGGATGTCCTGCCCCACGGGCACCTTGCGCATGTGAACGTTCAGGATTTGCTCGCGGCCGCGCACATCGGGCAGCGTGACATAGACCTGACGGTCGAAGCGGCCTGGGCGCAGCAGTGCGGGGTCCAGGATGTCGGGCCGGTTGGTCGCCGCCATCACGATGACACCCAGGTTGGTCTCGAAACCGTCCATCTCGACCAGCATCTGGTTGAGTGTCTGCTCGCGCTCGTCGTTGCCGCCACCCAGGCCGGCGCCGCGGTGGCGGCCAACGGCGTCGATTTCGTCGATGAAGATGATGCAGGGCGCACTCTTCTTGGCTTGCTCGAACATGTCGCGCACGCGGGCCGCACCCACGCCAACAAACATCTCGACGAAGTCCGAGCCGCTGATGGCGAAGAACGGCACCTTGGCTTCACCGGCAATGGCCTTGGCCAGAAGTGTCTTGCCGGTGCCCGGGGGGCCGACCAACAGCACGCCGCGCGGAATGCGCCCGCCGAGCTTTTGGAATTTCTGCGGGTCTTTCAGGAAGTCGACCAGCTCCTTGACCTCTTCCTTGGCCTCGTCGCAGCCGGCCACGTCGGCAAAGGTGGTGGTGTTGTTGGCCTCGTCGAGCAGCTTGGCCTTGCTCTTGCCGAAGCTGAACGCGCCGCCCTTGCCGCCGCCTTGCATCTGGCGCATGAAGTAGACCCACACGCCGATGAGCAAGAGCATGGGGCCCCAGCTAACGAGGATGCTCATCAGCAGCGACGGCTCTTCGCGCGGCTTCACGTCGAACTTGACGCCGTTGTTGATGAGGTCGCCCACCAAGCCGCGGTCCAGGAACGTGGCGGTGCTGCGCAGGCGCTTGTCGTCGGTGGTGACGGCCAGGATCTCGGTGCCGCCGCCGGGGTTTTCCTGCAGCGTCACGCCCTTGATGCGCTTGGCGCGGACTTCTTCGAGAAAGTCGGAGTAGCCGATCTGGTTGCCTTGCACCGCGCCACGGTCGAACTGCTTGAAGACCGTGAAGAGCACGAGTGCGATCACCAGCCACACAGCGACCTTAGAAAACCATTGATTGTTCACCGCGGTTCCTTTTCCAGATCAACGCCTTGGCCGGCAGAAAGTGCAAGCCAGACGTGACGGCATATAGGGATCATTCTAGTGTAGTCAAGGGGTATATCGAGGGCCCTGAGGCAGCGTCCACCCCAGGCGCAATGCGTGGCGTGTGCACGCAAAGCAGCGCCACTTCAAGTTACCCGTGAAGCCTTCAGACCGATGCCTGCCAGAAAGGTTTCCGCCGACTTGTCGCGCGACGCCTTGGGCTTGAGCGGCTTGACGACGCGGAAGCTTTCCCGGAAGAGTTTCACCTGTTCGTCGTAACCCGCGCCATGAAAGGTCTTGCACACCAGCGCGCCGTCGGGCCGCAGGTGGGTCAGCGCAAAGGCCACCGCCAGTTCCACCAGGAGCGAGATTCGCGCTGCGTCAGTGGACGGTATGCCAGACAGGTTGGGCGCCATGTCGGACAACACGACATCGACAGGTCGCCCGGCCAGTTCGGTCTCTAGTGCGGCCAGCACGCCGTCATCACGAAAGTCACCTTGCAAGAAGGTCACGCCTTCGATGGGCTCGAAGTCCAGCAAGTCCAGGGCAATGATGGTGCCGTGCAGCGCGCCGGCAGCAGCCCCTTGGGGCGCAAACCGCCGCCGCAGGTACTGGCTCCAAGCGCCGGGCACAGCACCCAGGTCCACCACCACCTGGCCGGGCCGCAACAGCCGCAGCTCGTCGTCAATCTCCTTGAGCTTGTAGGCCGCACGGGCCCGGTAGCCCTCGCGTTGGGCCTGGCGCACGTAGGGGTCGTTCATGTGGTTGTTGATCCACGCGCGATTGACCTGCTTGCTTTTTACCTTGACGCTCATAGCCGGTCGATAATACGGGCATGCCCGCCATCCAGCTCACGCCCGCACAACGCAAGGAACACCGTTCCGGCGCCCATCACCTGACCCCCGTGGTCATGATCGGCAACGACGGGCTCACGCCCGGGGTTGTCAAGGAAGTCCACGGCGCGCTCAACGCCCACGGGCTGATCAAGGTGCGGGTGTTTTCCGACGACCGCCCTGCGCGCGAAGCCATGTTTGCGCAGTTGGCCGACGAGCTGAGCGCAGCGCCCATCCAGCACATCGGCAAGCTGTTGGTGCTGTGGCGCCCCATGCCCGAGAAGGTCAAGCCCGAGCGTGAAGAGCGCATGGCCGGCCCGCGCATCGTCAAGCTGGTGTCGTTTTCCAAGAGCGGCAACCATCGTGCCACGGTGAAGAAGGTGCAAGTCTTCGGCAACCAGCGCGTGGCTGCCGGTGGTGAGATCAAGCGGGCGCGCGTGCGCGTGACCAGCGTCAAGAAAAAAGCGCAGGACTGACTACACGTAGCGCACGTCGGCTATCTCCCAGTGCTTCACGCCACCGGGCGCCTGGACCTCGGCGATGTCGCCTGACTCCTTGCCGATCAGCGCACGCGCGATCGGGCTGCTGATCGAGATCAAGCCCAGCTTGAGGTCGGCTTCGTCATCACCGACGATCTGGTAGGTGACCTTGGCGCCACTGGCCTCGTCCTCGAGGTCCACTGTTGAGCCGAACACGACGTGCCCGCCTGCATCCAGCGTGGCCGGGTCGATGACCTGGGCGGCCGCCAGCTTGGAGTCGATCTCGAGGTTGCGGCCCTCGATGAAGCCCTGTTTGTCCTTGGCCGCCTCGTACTCGGCGTTTTCCGACAGATCGCCCTGGGCGCGTGCCTCAGAGATGGCCTGGATGACGGCGTGGCGTTCCACCGACTTCAAGTGCTGCAGTTCGGCCTTGAGCAGTTCGAAGC
>JANOLY010000121.1:0-2343 GCA_031420055.1 Burkholderiales bacterium
TACGACCCGCTGACCGGCTGGTACCGCGACGGCTGCTGCGAAACCGGCGACAGCGATCACGGCAGCCACGTGGTGTGCGCCCGCATGACCGTGGAGTTTTTGAACTTCCAGATGGAACGCGGAAACGACCTCATCACCGCGCGCCCCGAGCACCGTTTCAAGGGCCTTGCGCCCGGCGACCGCTGGTGCGTGTGCGCGCTGCGCTGGCGCGAGGCCTACGAAGCCGGCTGCGCACCACCCGTGGTGCTGGAGTGCACACACGCCCAGGCGCTGGAGTACGTGCTGCTGGACTGGCTGCGCAAGCTCGCCCTGGCCCCTGCACCGCAGGGCTAGAATCGCCGGCTGTCTCGGAAGGGTGGATGAGCGGTTTAAGTCGCATGCCTGGAAAGCATGTGAGGGTTAACAGCCCTCCGCGGGTTCGAATCCCGCCCCTTCCGCCAACGCGCATTGACAACCTAGGGGCGCACGTGGCTTTGACACGCCCTGGGGCCGCGGATAAGTTGCCGGCTCGCGCGCAAGCCTTGCGCTCCAGGAGTCTTCCCATGTGCATTGCAAGCAGCGTCGGCCGCGGCGCCCGCAACGACTTGGCCGATGTGGCCGCAGTCCAGATCCTGCTCAACCAGAACCTGGCGCGTTTTGGCGACGCCACGCTGGCGGCCTTGTCCACCGACGGCCGCATTGGTCCGAACACGCTGCGGCGCATCGAGCTGTTCGAGACCAAGGTGATGGGGCTGGCTGAGTCCGATCAGATCATCGCCCCGGGCGACCGCACCATCCACGAGTTGCTGGCCGGTTTGCCGCCCGGCCCCACCAAGGACCAGCTGGCCATCGTGCTGCCGCTGGCGGCCAACAGCCGGCTCGACCTGTACTTCGAACCGCTCAAGGCCGGCATGACCAAGTACGGCATCACCTCGGGGCTACAGGCCGCGCACTTCATTGCGCAGTTGGGTCACGAGTCCATGTCGTTCCTGTACTGCGAGGAAATCGCCAGCGGCTCGGCCTATGAAGGCCGCAGCGACCTGGGCAACACCGAGCCTGGCGACGGCCGGCGCTTCAAAGGGCGCGGGTTGATCCAGCTCACTGGCCGCGCGAACTACGCGGCGTACAGCAAGTACACCGGGGTCGACTACCTGGCGCAGCCCGAGCGGCTGTCCAGCGACCCGGTGGTGGCCGTGGATGTGTCGTGCTGGTTCTGGAATGACCGCGGTGTGGACAAGCTGGCCGAGCGCGACGATGTCAAGGCCGTCACGCGGCGCATCAACGGCGGCTACAACGGCCTGGACGACCGCATGCACAACCTGCACCGGGCCAAGGCCGTGCTGGGCCTGTAGCCCGGTGACGAATCACCCCGCTGCAGGCCTGCTGGCGCTGTGCCTGGGGCTGCCGGGGTGTCCCCGACATGCCCGAGATGGGTTTCACGCTGCGGGCTGACGAGGCACCTGACGAGCCCGCCAGCGGGCGCTTCGTGGCCAGCCCGGCGCTGAACGACCTGGGCGGGCAGGCGGCGCGTCAGACCGTGAATGGCTTTTGCGCCAAGAAGGCCGTGGCCGGCCCCAACACAAACAGGTTGGGCGACTGGCTGGCCGGCAGCGCGGCGCGTATGCGCGAGTGAAAGGCGTTGTAGTTGCCGCTGAAGCTGCCGTTGTTCCACACCTTCAGCAAAGCCTCGGTGAAGGCGCCGTTGTGGTCGCCGTCCATCGACGTCTGGTTGTCCTGGCAGCCCGAAATCAGCACCACCGCGGGCTTGAAGGCGCCGACCACGGCCGTGGCGTGCGCCGCCGCGCCGACCAGGGCCAGGGCCTGGTCGGGGTCGACGATGACCTTGCCCGCCGCCTTGCTCACGTCGTTTTGCAGCTTGTCGTAAAAGGCCTGGTGCCGGGTGTACACGCGCATCGCCACGGCGTCTGGCATCAGTTTCACGCGCTGGCCGGGTGGCGGCGGCGGTGGGCGCACTTCGCGCGTTACGCTGCCGCTGTGGCAGCTGTCGGAAAGCACGAGGATGCGCACGCCAGTGGCAAAGCGGCTGAGTTCGTAGTACAGCTCGTCGTCGACGAGTTGGCCGTCGTACAGGCACCAGGTTTCGTCCTTCTTGTCGGGCTCGTCGCCGTTGGCGTCAGCCACCTGGCCACCGTGGCCTGAGAAGGTCATGAAGAACAGATCGCCCGACTTCAGCGCGCGCGCTGCCGCGCGCAGCTTGGACAGCATGGCCGCGCGGGTCGCCTTCTTGGTCAACAGCACGGTGGGCGCCATGCCCTTGGCGCGGGCAATGGCGGCCATGTCGTTGGCGTCGAATTCGCAGGCCGCCAGTGGCCCGGTCCAGCCTTCATAGGCCGCGGCGCTGAC
>JANOLY010000122.1:0-2930 GCA_031420055.1 Burkholderiales bacterium
GGTGGCCAAGGGCGCCCTGCGAAGCCTTCAACTGGACCGGGAAGCCCTGCTTTCTCAGGCGCCGCACCGGGCGGCCATCGCCCACCATTGCACGCTGTCGCCATCCCCGGACACCGCCTGCCATGACCACCACCGCCTTCGACACCGCCATCCAGTTGCACCAGTCCGGCGGCCTGGACGGCGCGGCTGCGCTGTACCGCAAGCTGCTGGTGGACGACCCGGACAACGTGGTGGTCATGAACAACCTCTCGCTCATCGTTGGAGGCCCCGAGGCCGAGGCCCTGCTGCGCCGCTGCGTGGCGCTGGCCCCGCACTACGCCGCGGCGCACGTCAACCTGGGCCAGGTGCTGCAAAACCAGGGCGACGACTACGCCGCCATCCAGGAATTCGAAGCCGCCCTGCGTGCCGACGCGGGTGACGCCAGCGCCCTGGCGGGCTTGAGCCGCCTGCTCACCAAGCGCCAGCAACACAGCGGTTATGCCGCCACCTTCCAGACCCGCGTGGCCGAGCACAACTACTTCTTCCCCAGCCTCAGCATGGGCGCGCACCAGAACGCCGCCGTGGCCCACCTGATCCGCCTGGCGGCCTGCCTGCCCGAGCGCGGCCGCTTCATTGCCGACGACATGATGGTGTGGGGCCGCAACCTGAGCTTCCTGGAGGACGGGCCCTTCATGGCCAGCGTGTCCAGGCACTTCGACAAACCCAACTGCCTGTGGCGCGTGGCCGTGGTCACCTGGGCGGCGAGACAAGGACTGCGCCTGGAAGGCGACTTCGTCGAGTGCGGCACCTACAAGGGCGGCACCGCCCACGTGCTGTGCGACACCCTGGACCTGCACGAGCACGGCAAGCACTTCTGGCTCTACGACGTGTTCGACTGGTCGCCGCAGGACAAGCATGTGCACTTCGAGGGCCTGGAGGCCGGCCTGCACGGCACCGTCAAACAGCGCTTTGCCGCCATGCCCTACGTGCACATCGTGCAGGGCTACGTGCCCGCCAGCTTTGCCAAGGGCGCGCCCGGGAAGATCGCCTTCCTGCACGTGGACATGAACAACGTTGAGGCCGAGATCGGCGCGCTCGAGGTGCTGTGGGACCGCGTTGTGCCCGGCGCCATCGTCATCCTGGACGACTACGGCTGGGCCGGCTGCCTGGCGCAGAAACGGGCCGAGGACGTGTTCCTCGCCGAGCGCGGTTACCAGGTGCTTGAGCTGCCCACCGGCCAGGGCATGTTGATCAAGTAGCCATGCCGGCCGGCACCGGCCTCAGAAGTCGTGGAGCTGCAGGAAGCGGTTCCAGGCCTCGATGAACTCGACGGTGGCCGCGTCGTCTCCAGCAGCCAGACGCGCCAGCAGGGGCGCGAAGGGTTGGATGTCGGCCTGCTGCCCGTAGTACTGCTGCACCACGGTGGCCACGAGGGCCAGCCCGGAACGCGCCTGGGCATCGCTGTAGCGTCCCAACCGTTGCCCGCCCAGGCACAGCGCGCCATAGGCCAGCACAGCGGCCTTCATATAGGGGCCGTAGGTGTGTGCCGAGTTGCCTTGCGGGCTGGTGCGGAAGCCGCCGAGCGCTTCCTGGATGTAGCCCACGGGCGCCTGCAGGCTGGCGGCGAGGAAGGCGCCCAGGTCCCACAGCCCGGCGTAGCTGATGCCTTCGAACTCCGGCTTCAGCAGCACGGCGGCACTTCGTGGCGTGAACACGGTGTTCGAGAACTCGCCGAACCAGTTGGTGCAGAGCACGGCCGTGGTCTTGAACAGGGCGTCGGCCGACAGCGAGAGCATGCGTTCGGTGCTCTGCTGCACCAGTGCCGGCACGGGCAGGCGGCCGATGGGCTGGCCGAGTTCGTCGGTCGTCCAGCGGTCGCTGATCGAACACGAGATGGCGCCGCTCGCATGTGCGACGAGGTGGCGCGCGTAGAAGCTGGGGTAGACGATGTCGTCGTCCAGCATCACGTGGACCAGGTCCGACGACCCGCTCCACAAGCGTACGAGGTGCTGGATGTTGGCGTAGCCGCCGCGTCGAGGACCTTCCACCACTTCGATGGGCAGGCCCTGGCGCAGCGGCGCCATGGCGTCGGACATCAGCGCCGCGCGGTAGGCGCCGCCGGGGCTGTCGTCGGAAAAGACGATGCGCTGCGACGGGCGCGTCTGCACCTGCAGGCCCCTCAGCAGGTCCTTCAGGAAGGCCGGTTTGTAGGCCGGGATCAGCGTGGTGATGTTCACGCCGCAGCCGCAAGCGCTGCGGGCGCGGCTGGCGCATGCAGCACTGCCAGCGCGTGCTTCACCGCCGTGATGACCCGCTGGGTCTGCGCCGCCGTCTGTGTTGGCCCGATGGGCAGGCTCAGCACCTCGGCATGCAGGCGCTCGCTGAGGGGCAGCGCGCCTTCAGCCAGGCCCAGCGCGGCGTACGCTGGCTGGCGGTGCGGCGCCACGGGGTAGTGGATGGCGGTGCCCACACCGGCGGCGTTCAGGAGCCTGGCCAACGCGTCGCGCTCCGGGTGACGAACCACGAAAAGGTGCCACACGCTCTGCTCGCGTGCATGCACGCGGGGCAGCAGCAATCGGTCGGAGACGTCCGCCAGGCCTTCCAGGTACTGGCGCGCCACGGCCGCCCGGTGCGCGTTCTGACCCGCCAGCGCAGGCAGCTTGGCACGCAGCAGCGCCGCCTGCAGTTCGTCGAGCCGCGAATTCCAGCCCACCACCTCGTTGTGGTACTTCACGCGGCTGCCGTAGTTGCGCAGCACGCGCAGCTGCTCGGCCAGTGCCGGGTCGTCGGTGGTGACGGCACCGCCGTCGCCCAGGGCACCCAGGTTCTTGCCGGGGTAGAAGCTCCACGCCACTGCGTCGCCGTGCGCGCCGAGCCGCTTGCCGTGCAGGCGAGCGCCGTGCGCCTGCGCGCCGTCTTCCAGCACGTGCAGACGGTGGCCCTGGGCGATT
>JANOLY010000123.1:0-4718 GCA_031420055.1 Burkholderiales bacterium
CCTTACGCCCATGCGGCACTGGTCGCGCCGGCCTTGCTGCGTGCAGCGCCGGCCGCGGTGCAAGCCAACTGGCTGCCCAAAATCGCCGACGCCTCGGCCCTGGTGGTTTTGGCGCACCTTGAGCGCCCGGCCCGCTACCACTTGAACCGGGTGAGCACCCGCGCGAACCCCACCAGCCCCGCGGGGGGCGCTGGCCCGGCCTATGTTTTAAGTGGCCTTAAAAGCGTGGTACCGGCCGGCGACGAGGCCGACGCATTCATCGTGCCGGCACGCTGGTCGGGCACTGACGACGACAGCGCGGGCATCGGCTTGTTCCTGGTTGAACGCGCCGCAGCGGCCGTGCGCGGCTACCCAACCCAAGATGGCGCCCGGGCGGCCGAAGTGCTGCTGGACCAGACACCCGCCACCCTCATCAGCCTGCAAGGCCATGCCGCGCTCGAACACGCCGTGGATGCCGGCATCGCCGCGTCATGCGCTGAAGCGGTGGGCCTGATGGACCGCCTGGTGGCCATGACGGTCGAGTACATGAACACGCGCAAACAGTTCGGGGTGCCGATCGCCAGCTTCCAGGCCCTGCGCCACCGCATGGCCGATGTGAAGATGCAGCTGGAGCTGGCGCGATCGATGAGCTACTTTGCCAGCCTGAAGCTCGGCGAGCCCGCACCCCAGCGGCGCCGCGCCGTCAGCCAGGCGCGCGTGCAGCTAGGCCAGTCCATGCGCTTTGTAGGCCAGCAATGCGTGCAGATGCACGGCGGCATCGGCGTCACCGACGAGTACATCGCCAGCCACTACTTCAAGCGCCTGACGATGCTGGAGCTGGGCTTTGGCGACACCCTGCACCACCTGGGCGAGGTCAGCAGCCGCATGCAGGACACGGCCGGCGTGTTCGCCTGACATCGCGCCCGGGTTGCACGGCGCGCCCGGGCCCAGAATGCGGGCCGATGGACATTGCCGCGTCGCCCTTTGATCTGGACCCCGGCTCGCTGACCGACGTGGCCGGCCTGTTGGTCGGCCACGCCGCCGAGCCCGGCCGGCCCACCGGCTGCACCGTGGTGCTGTGCCCGCAAGGCGCGGTGGGCGGCGTGGCCGTGCGCGGGGGCTCGCCCGGCACGCGCGAGACCGATTTGCTGCGGCCCGAGAACACCGTGTCTGAAGTGCATGCCGTGCTGCTGACCGGCGGCAGTGCCTTCGGGCTGGACGCCGCCAGCGGCGTGATGCGCTGGCTGGACGAACACGGCCACGGGCTGGTGGTGGGCCCGGCGCGTGTGCCCATCGTGCCGGCAGCGGTGCTGTTCGACCTGTGGCTGGGCGACCCGCGCATCCGCCCGCACGCGGGCACGGGCTACGCTGCCTGCACGGCTGCCAGCACGGCGCCGCCGGCGCAGGGCAACGCCGGCGCCGGCCTGGGGGCCACGGTGGGCAAGTTCTTTGGCATCGCGCGCGCCATGAAAGGCGGTGTGGGCACGGCGTCGCTGCGGGTGGGCGACTTGACGGTGGCTGCGCTGGTGGTGGTCAACGCCATTGGCGACGTGCTGGCCCATGACGGCAGCGTGATCGCCGGCGCCCGCGGGGCGGACGGCCGCGGCCTGGCCCACAGCCTGGACGCGCTGCTGCGGGGCCGCGGTCCGGACCGCGTGATGCAGGGCATGACAGCCGGCATGGCCACCACCATCGGCGTGGTGGCCACCGACGCCGCGCTGAGCAAGGCGCAAGCCACGCAGCTGGCCGCGCTGGCGCACCACGGGCTGTCGCGCGCCATCAACCCGGTCACGGTGGCCGATGGCGACACGCTGTTTGCGCTGGCCACCGGCCGCGCCGGGCATGCCGGCGACATCAGCGCGCTGGGCGCCATGGCGGCTGAAGCCGTGGCCCGCGCGATCCGCAATGCCGTCAGGGCAGCGGATTCGTTGCAGCAGCCCGACCTGCCGTCGGCGCGCGACCTGCCGCGCGCCTGAGCCCTGGCCTGCAGCGGCGGTGCCTCAGGGGTACAGGTCGCCCAGCACCACGCCCTCGCGCCGCGGGTCGGCGCCGCCTTCGTAGTAGAAGAACCCGGCCGTGTTGCTGCGCCGCACGATGGTGCCGATGCCGCTGGATTGCGCCGCCGTGTTCACGGTGTGGCCCAGCGCCCGCAAGCCCGTGATCAGCGCGTCGTTGGCGCCGTTGTTGGCCAAGTTGACGTTGGGATGCTCGCTGCCGACGTTGGTGTTGGGACTGTTGGCCGCGCCAAAGTCGATCATCGAGGTGGCTTGCTGTGCGTCCATGCCCCAGTCGAGCACACCCACCAGCGTCTTGCCCACGTACTGGATGATGGTGGCGCCCCCTGGTGAGCCCGTGGCCATGCGGAACTCGCCGCGTGCGCCCGTGCTGTCGCTGCGGAACACCAGCGTGGGCGCCATCGAACTGCGCGGGCGCTTGCCGGCCGCCACGCGGTTGGCGATGAGTGCGCCCTGGGCGTCGGTGGGGGCGGAGGAGAAGTCGGTGAGCTGGTTGTTCAGCAAGAAGCCGCCGCGGGTGATGCGAAACGCGCCGAAGCCACCCTCGATGGTGGTGGTCAGCGACACCACGTTGCCGCGCCCGTCAACGATGCTGATGTGCGTGGTGCCGTTTTCGCTGCCGGCGGCGGACAACCCGCCCACCGGGCCCAGGTCGCCGGCGGGTGCGGTGCCGATGCTGCGCGTCAGGTTGATGAGGCTGGCGCGCTGGCGCAGGTAGGCCTTGTCGACCATGCGCGCCGGGCTGCCGCCGGGCAGGGGCACAAAGTCGGTGTCGGCCACATAACGGTCGCGGTCAGCATAGGCCAGCCGCTGCGCCTCGGACACCAGGTGCACGCCGAAGGCCGTGGGCTTGCCGCCGTTGTCGTCCATGTCGGTGGGCTTGCTCAACGACAGGTCGAAGTTCTCCAGCACCCCCAGCGTCTGCGCCACGGCCAGGCCGCCGCTGGACGGTGGCGGCATGCCGCACACCCACCACACCCGGTACTGCGTGCAGATGGCTTCGCGCTTCTTGGACCGGTAGCTGGCCAGGTCGGCCAACGTGGTCAACCCGGGCGTGATGCCGCCGGTGGTGTCTGCGATCTCGTCGACCATGTCCTGCGCCAGGGCGCCGCCGTAGAAGGCCGCGATGCCGCCGTTGGCGATGGCCCCGAAGGTGGTGGCCAGCGCCGGGCTGCGCAACAGCGTGCCGGCGGCCTTGGCGGTGTTGTCGGCATTGAGAAAGTAGCTGCGCGACTCGGGGTCGCGCACCAGCGAGGCCGCCGAACCGGCGATGGACGCCGACATGCGCGGGCTGATGCGAAAGCCGTCGGTGGCGATTTTGATCGCCGGATCGAACAGTTCCTTCCAGGTCAGCCTGCCGGCGTCTTTGTGCGCGGCGTCCAGCATGTGCAGCACGCCGGGCGTGCCGATGGACCGGCCGCTGACTCGCGCATTCGGCAGCGGCGTGGTGCGCTGCGCGTCGCTGATCCAGCGCAGGTAGTTCTCGGTGGCCGCCGCCGGCGCGGTTTCACGCCCGTCGTAGGCGGTGACGGTGCGGGTGCTGTTGTTGTAGTACAGCATGAAGGCGCCGCCGCCGATACCCGAGGACTGCGGCTCGACGATGTTCAGCACCATCTGCACGGCCACTGCGGCGTCGACCGCATTGCCACCGGCCTTGAGGATGTCGCAACCGGCCTTGGTGGCCAGCGGGTTGGCCGCCACCACCATGAAGCTGCGCGCGTTGACGGCCTTCTTGGCGGCAAAGCCCGTGGCGATCTCGGGCGCGCCGTTCTCGCCAGGCGTGCCGGGGTTGTAGAGCGCGCCGGTGGGCGAAGATTGCAGGCAGGCGTTCGCGCCGATGTCGTCGATGTAGTCGTTGCCGCCACAGCCCACCAGCAGGGCGGCGGACAGGCTCAGTTGCAGACAGCGGGCCGGGGTGATGTGCAGCAGCATGGCTTTGAACGTGCAGTGTCGATGGGCAAAGTTTCAACCCGCCCGCGCGCCCTGCCTCTACGGGTGAACCCGGTTCGGTCAGTGAGAAGATCAGGGCATGCGCATCGCACAGATCCTCTTCAGCCAAGGCTTCGGCACGCGCCGAGATTGCAACGCGCTGGTGCAGCGCGGCGACGTGGCCGTGGACGGCCGCCCTGTCACCGATGCCGATGAAGACTTCGCCGAAGACCAACTGCGCTTCACCGTGCAGGGCAAGCCCTGGGAATACCACGCCACAGCCCTGGTGCTGCTGCACAAGCCGGCGGGTTACGAGTGTTCACAAAAGCCGCGCCACCACCCCAGTGTGCTGAGCTTGCTGCCGCCCCCGCTGCGCACGCGCGGCGTGCAGCCGGTGGGACGGCTGGACGAAGACACCACCGGCTTGCTGCTGCTGACCGACGACGGCGCGCTCATCCACCGCCTCACCAGCCCCAAGCACCATGTGCCCAAGGTCTATGAAGTGGGCGCCAAGCACCCCGTGAGCGACGCACAACTGGCCAGCCTGTTGGCCGGGGTGGTGCTGGACGACGACCCCCTGCCCGTGCGCGCCGCCGCGGCCGAACGCACCGGCGATCAACTCGGCAACCACACGCTGCGCATGACGCTCACCGAAGGCAAGTACCACCAGGTCAAGCGCATGATCGCCGCCGCCGGCAACCGCGTGGAGGCCTTGCACCGCAGTGCCTTCGGCCAACTCACGCTGAACGGCACCCTGGCACCCGGGCAATGGCGCTGGGTCAGCGCGGTCGAACG
>JANOLY010000124.1:0-11023 GCA_031420055.1 Burkholderiales bacterium
AAGCGGCATGCAGCAGGCGCGCCAGGCAGACCGTGCCCCGAGCGGGCGCGTCTGTCGGGTGCCGTGCCGGCAGAGCAGTTGGTGGCCTGGATTCAGTGCCAGCTGCGGTCGGTGGCGGCAGCGTCGGCAACGGCAACGGCATATTCACTGATACAGATCAAGTGGCGGATCGGTTCTGCGGCCTAGCATCCGCAAACCTAACCCGCTAAGGAATGCGACTGTGAAAACAAATGTCGGATCTTTGGACCGCTCCCTGCGCATCGCTGCGGGCGTTGCGTTGATCGGGTTTGCCGTGGCCGGATGGATCGGGCCTTGGGGCTATATCGGAATCGTCCCGCTCTTGACGGGGCTGCTGCGCACGTGTCCCGTGTATAGGTTGCTTGGCATCAACACCTGCCCGCATGCCACCCGCTGAAGCGCCCGCTGCGGCCAGCGAAATCAGGATCGAACTGGTCCAACTGTCGGACTACCGATTCGAGGCCCGCTTCGACGACCCGGGCATCCCTGCGCTGCTCACCGACGAAGGTGCACCGCTGGGAGGCAATGCGGGTCCGAATCCAGTGCGCCTGCTGGCCGTGGCGGTGGCCAACTGCCTGGCGGCGAGCCTGCTCTTTGCGATGCGCAAGTTCAAGAACGACCCCGGAGCGCTGCGCGCGGTGGCGACGCTGCAGATGGCGCGCAACCCGCAGAACCGCCTGCGCGTCGGCCGCATCGGCGTCGATCTGCATCTGGGCACAAACGCATCGGAGTTCCCGATGCTGGACCGAATACTCGGTCAATTCGAAGAGTTCTGCGTGGTCACGCAGAGCGTGCGGCCCGCGTTCCCGGTCGACGTGCGCGTGCTGGACAAGAGCGGGGCCGTGCTGCATTCGTCGTGAGTGCGACCCCACCGCTTGCAATCTGACTTTGATGGTCAGTTTTCCGTGAGTCCACGCCCATGAAGAAGACAACTCTTGGCTAGGAGAATCGAAGTGAAACGACACAACGGATTGATCATTGGACTGCTCATCGGTACCGGCTTGACTGCCGGCGCTATTGCTCAAAGCCCAGCCGCAGGCATTGCCTCGGCGGCGGCGGCTGCCACCGCAAGTCCGAAAGATTGGCAAGCGCCCGACATCACAAAACTGCCCGACGACAAGTACGGCCAGATGGTGCGCCAGGGCAAGGCCCTGATGGAGGAAACCTACAAGCACATCGGACCCGAGGCGAAAGATGCGAACAAGCGTTATGCCGGCAACAACCTGGCCTGTACCTCGTGTCATGTGGATGCGGGCGGCCGCAAGTTCGGCAACCCGTGGGTCGGCACGTTCGTGAGCTTCCCGCAGGACCGCGGTCGCGAAGACGCCATCTCCACCACCGAGGAGCGCATCAACGGCTGCATGGAGCGCAGCATGAACGGCCGCAAGCTGCCTCTGGACAGTGTCGAGATGAAGACGATGACGACGTATCTGCAATTTCTGTCGACCGGCATTCCCGTCGGCGCGAAACTCGATGGCGGCGGTACGCTGAAGCTCAAGCCGCTGACGCGCGCTGCGGACCCCGTGGCGGGCGAGAAGGTCTATGCGGCCACCTGCGTGGCCTGCCATGGCGACAAGGGTCAGGGCATGCGGCGCGGCAAAGCTGGCGACGCCAACGGCTACCAGTTTCCGCCGGTCTGGGGGCCCGACAGCTACAACAACGGCGCCGGCATGGCACGCATCACCTTGGCCGCAGGGTTCATCAAGGGCAACATGCCCAGCGGCATCACCCACACCAATGCGGTGTTGACCGATGAACAGGCATTTGACGTGGCGGCGTACATCAACAGCCAGCCCCGGCCGATCAAGGGCAATCTGCAAGCCGACTTCCCGGCCCGCAAGAACAAGCCGGTGGACGCCGCGTTCCCGCCCTACACGCCGGGCTTCTCGGCCGAGCAGCACAAGTACGGCCCGTGGCAGCCGATTCAGGCAGCGCGAGAAAAAGGCGTGGTTCCGCCCAAGTGACGCAGCAGCGCGCGATCCCTGACTTCTTGTTGCCTTCCCCTCCGAGCGAAGTAGCGACTTCCGGTAAGGCTTAAGGGATGCCGCGCCGCTCGTGCTTGCAACACTTGGGCAAATTCGGCCCAGCTGACGAACTGAAGCGACACGAGAGCCCGGCCGCCACGCCGGGTTCGTCGTTTCTGGGGCCGGAAACCCTGCACCGCTGGCTACATGGTGGCTACATGGCAACAAAAGGCAGGGCCAGAAAGAAGAAGGGGTTAGCGGCTCCTGACCTACTAACCCCCGTCGATACTTGGTGCCGGTGAGAAGAGTCGAACTCCCGACCTTCGCATTACGAATGCGCTGCTCTACCAACTGAGCTACACCGGCCTGGCGGCGGGCCGCCACGCGGGGCGGCCCTTCTGCACAGCCTTCAATCCTATCACCGTGGCCCCGGCATGCCGGGCTTGGAAGCCGCCGAGGCGGGCAGAATCGCACTCCCATGCAGTTACTGACCTCACTCGTGCACGACACCCGCTGGCAACACGCGTGGCGGGCTGTGTTGCTGGTGCTGATGTGTGTGGCCGCCTGGTTCGCGTTCGTTCCGGCCACGCCTTCGGTGCGGCTGGACGACGCCGACAAGATCGACCACCTGCTGGCCTTTGTCGCGCTGGGTCTGGCCGCCTCGTTCACGGGCCGGCCGGGACTGCGGCGCACGCTGGCAGTCGCTGCGGGCTTGCTGCTGTATGGCGGCTTCATCGAGTTGGTGCAGACCCAGCTGCCCACGCGCCAAGGCGACTGGGCCGACATGCTGGCCGACGGCGTGGGCGCGGCCGCCGGGCTGGCACTGGCAGCCTTGCTGCGCAATGCCTTGCGACGCTGACAGCGCCGCGGCCTTCTACTTCGTTGCCGGTGCTGCGACTTCTCGCGAAATCTCGACCGCCACGCCCGTGCTGCCCACGGCCACTGGGGCCGTGTCCCCTTCAAGGTCGCCCGGCTGCGGGCTGGCCTGGCCCGACTTGCTGATGCGTGCGACGACGATCGCCGTCTTGGCGCCGGACAGCTTGGTGGCCGGCGACATGGCCTGGCTGTCGTCCAGCGTGAACTGCACGGGCAGGTCGCGCACCTGCTTGCGCAGAATGGCCAGCGGCATGCGCGAGCCGTCGGCAGGCCGCGCCACGATGAAGACCGTGTCGTCGGGCGACACCTTGCCGCGCAACGACGCGGCCAAGCTCACAGTGCCGCTGACCCCCGCGGGACCGGCCGTGGCAGCGGGTGCGGCGCCGTTGCTGGCGGGCTGCTGCAGCTTGCCGGCTTCGCGTGCCTCGGCAGCAGCGGCACGGGCCTGCTGCGCCATGGGGTTGTCGGGCGGGCCGATCTGGCCGGCGCGGTCCCAGTACACCACCGCCTTGGCGAAGTCGCCGCGGTTGAAGGCGGCGGTGCCGGCCAGGATGAGTGACTTCATGTGCGCCGGGTCGAGCTTGAGCGCTTGCTCGATCAACTGCGTCGGCTCGCCCTTGAGCTCGCGGCCGTTGCGCACGGCCAGCGCGTCGGCATAGTCGGCCAGCGCGCCAGCGTCTTTGGGCATCAACTGCACCACGCGCTGGTAGGCCTGCACCGCCAGCACCGGCTGCTCCAGCGCCATCTGCGCGCGGCCCAGCATGCGCCAGCCTTCGACGTCGTTGGGCGTGTCCTTCAAGCGTGCGGCCAGCTTTTCGGTCATGGCCAGGATCTGCTCGCGGCCGATCTCGGGCGCGGCGCCACCGTCAGCGCCCGGCTGGGGTGCGGGTGCGGTGTCTCTGCGGCTGGCGAAAGGCTGCGCCGGTGTGCCCGGCGAGCCGGTCCACAAATAGCCCGCGGCGGCCAGGCAGACCACCAGGCCCACCAGCATCAACGTCAACTTGCCGCCCGCGCGCGCTGGCACCACGGTGGCTGGCGCGGCCAGCATCAGGTCAACGAGTTGGCGCTCCAGCGGCGCGCAGCTCTGCTGCATTTCGGCCTCGCCAATCACGCCCTGGGCATGCAAGGCGCGCAGCTTGTGAATCTGCTGGGTCAGTGTCTGGACTTGATCGGTCATGGTGGCAGGGGCTAGAGTGGTTCAGGTGTGCAGGTTCGCAGGCGGCGTCAAAGCGCAGAGTCTTTCCAGACCTCGGCGCTGGCGGCCTCGCGCAGGGCCCGCTTGCCACGGCGCCGCGCCAGCAGGGGTTCGGTCACCATCAGCAGCAGCGACACGCCAAAGGTGCCCCACACATACAGACCGTAGCCGCCCATGAAGAAGAAGTCGGCCGCGCTGGCCCATTGCCCACCCATGGTCATGCCCCCTTGGCGGTTTGCGCCAGCGCCGATACCCAGGCGGTGTGCTGTTCGCGTTCGACGACGATGGCGCGGGCGCGCATGAAGACCACCGCAAAGGCGTAGGCCCAGCAGGCCAGCGTCATCAGCAGCATGGCCATGAGCATGGTGTCGGCCATCTTCACGCCGCCCGACGCGCTGATCGTCGCCCCCTGATGCAGCGTGTTCCACCAGCGCACCGAGTAGTAAATGATGGGCACGTTCACCGCGCCCACCACGGCCAGCAGCGCACCGGCCTGGTCGGCCCGTTGCGTGTCGTCGATGGCCTCCACCAGCGCGATGTAGCCCAGGTACAGGAACAAGAGGATCAGATAGGAGGTGAGCCGCGCGTCCCACACCCACCAGGTGCCCCAGGTGGGCTTGCCCCACAGCGCGCCCGACCACAGCGCCAGCACCGTGAACAGCGCGCCCGTGGGCGCGATGGCGCGCGCCAGCATCGAAGCCATGCGCGCCTTGAAAGCCCAGCCGATGGCGGCCCAGAAAGCCATTGCCAGGTACAGGATCATGGATATCCACGCCGCAGGAACGTGGATGAAGATGATGCGGTAAGAGTTGCCCTGCACGGCATCCACCGGCGCCAGGAAGAAGCCGATGTACAGGCCCGCCAGTGCCAGGCCTATGGCCAGCACCCAAAGCCCAGGCAGCAGCGCGCCGCTGAGTGAATAAAAGCGTGCAGGTGCCGCAAAGGTGTACAGGCGGGGTCCGGTGGTCATGGCATGAGCAGGTCTTGAAGACTGGCAATGATGGCGCGGGCGTACAGCCCGAAAGGCGGCGGGGTCACTCGGTAGATATCCGCAGCGCCGCCGCCGTGGCCCAGGGCGCGCCGACAGCGGTGGCGATGAGCAGGGCACCCAGCAGCGAATAGTGCCCCGCCGCCGACTGCCCGGACTCCACCGCGGCGACGGCACCGGCGCCGAAGATCAGCACCGGCATGGCCAGCGGCAGCACGATGAGGATCAGCAGCATGCCGCCGCTGCGCAGGCCCAATGTAAGCGCCGCGCCCAGGCCGCCCAGCAGGCTGAGCACGGGCGTTCCCAGCAGCAGCCCGAACACCAGTGAACCGAGTGCGGGCAGCGACAAATCGAACCACAGCCCCACCACCGGCGCGGCCAGGATCAAGGGCCAGCCGCTGACCAGCCAGTGCGCCGTGCACTTGGCAGCAGCCACGGCCAGTGGCGATTGCGGCGCCAGCAGCATCTGCTCGAGCGAGCCGTCGGCCTGGTCGCCGGCATACAGGTGCTGCACCGACAGCATGGTGGCGAGCAAGGCACACACCCAGACCACCCCGGGCGCAATGTGGCGCAGCGTTTGCGTCTCGGGCCCCACGCCCAGCGGAAACAGGCTGACCGCCACGACGAAGAACACCAGCGGCAGCAAGGCGTCGATGCGCCGGCGCGCGGCCAGGCGCAGGTCGCGCAGCAGCACGGCCAGAAACAGCGCCCGCACTGTCGTACCTTCGTGCTGCGCACTCTGGGATTCGCCCTTGGGGCGGCCCGGCGCGCTCATGGGGCCACAGCAAGCGCATCGAGGTCCAACACCGTGGGCACCGGGTCGCGCAGGGTCACGTCCTGGTGGCTGGTGAGCAAGGTGCTGCCGCCCTGCCTGGCGTGGCCCGTCAGCAAGTCGTCCAAGGCCTGCACGCCTTCGTGGTCCAGCGCGTCGTAGGGCTCGTCGAGCAGCCAGATCGAAGCGCCGCCCGCCGACTCGGGTAGCGCCAGGCGCGCCAGTGCGCAGCGTCGGCGCTGGCCCTGACTGAGCGTGCGCACCGCAGCGCCATGCAGGTGCTCCACGCCCAGGGTAGCCAGTGCGCTGCGAATCTCGATGCTGCTGGGCGTGCGGCCATGCAAAGCCCCCAAGAAACGGAGGGCTTCTTGCACGGTGAGGTCGTCTTTCAGCGCATTGGCGTGGGCCACGTACAGCAGACGCTGGCGCCATTGCGGCGGGCATTGCGCCAGCCGCACGCCGTCGCACAACACAGCCCCGCGCGCGGGGGTGGACAGCCCCGCCAGCAGCCGCAGCAGGCTGGATTTGCCGCGCCCGTTGCGGCCGCGCAGCCACACCCCCTGGCCCGGGCGCAGGCTGAGTTCAAGCGCCTTGAACAGCGGTCGGTCACCCCGCTGCGCGCCCAGCGCGGCCGCAGTCAGGGTGGGCGCGAAGCTGGCCGCGACGACTTGGTTTTGAATCACCGGGCGATTATGGTCGGCGGCTTTGGCTGCCTGCAGTGCGCAGGCCCGGCGGCGGTTGGCAGGGCCGCCCGCGTCTGGATCAGTCGCGCACGAACACGGTCACCAGCGCATCCGGGCCGCGCTGGCAACTGCGGTGGCCGTGCACCGCTGCGTCAAACACGGCACCCGGCGGCAGCACATCGGCCGAGTAGAAATGTTCACCCGGCCCGAAGACGCGGGCACTGCCGTCCTGCAGGCCAATCTCCATCTGCCCGGCCAGGATGAAGACCCACTGCGGGTGCTCGGTGCAATGAAAGTCGCTGCGAAAACCCACCGGGCTGCGGCGCAGTTGGTAGCCGCCGCTGGCCCGCAGCGGCGACAGGCGCGCCTGCGGCTTGCCTTCGCTCAGCGCCAGGGATTGCTCACCAAAGCGGGCGCGGCCGTCCGCGCCCGTGCTCAGGGTGACCTGGGTGAAGCTGGCCTGGTCGGTCTCGGTGGATGCGGTCATGGTAGGGTGTTCACGCGCCGGTGGTTGTGGCTCGCAAGCATCATAGGGGCCAACACTGGCCGCGCCCGGGCGACACTTCGCACCCACCCACACCACGTTCTTGACATGACTGAACCACGCATCGCACTTGTCACCGGCGCCGGCGCCGGCATCGGCCAGGCCTGCGCCACCGCCTTGCTGCACGAGGGCTGGCACGTCGTCTTCAGCGGCCGGCGCATGGATGCCTTGCAGGCCGCCATCGCCGCGACCGGCCCGCACACGGGTCAAGCGCTGGCGCTGCCCGTGGACGTGAGCCAGGAGGCCCAGGTGGCGGCGCTGTTCGACAGCGTCAAGCAACGCTTTGGCCGGCTGGACCTGCTGTTCAACAACGCTGGCATTTTTCCGCCGGCCAGCTCGCCTGACGAGCTCCAGGCCGCAGCGTGGCGGCAGGCTGTGGACATCAACCTCAACGGCGCCTTCTTCTGCTTGTCGCAGGCCTTCAAGCTGATGCGGGCGCAAACGCCGCAGGGCGGGCGCATCATCAACAACGGCTCGATCTCGTCGCACGCACCGCGGCCGGGCTCCATCGCCTACACCACCACCAAACACGCCGTCACCGGCTTGACGCGCGCCGCGGCGCTAGACGGGCGCGCCTTCGACATCGCCGTGGGCCAGATCGACATCGGCAATGTCACCAGCGACATGACCAAGCAAATGGCCCAGGGCATGCGCCAGCCCGATGGCAGCCTGCGCCCCGAAGCCCGCATGGACATGGACGCGGTGACCAGCACCTTCATGGCCATGGCGCGCTTGCCGCTGTCGGCCAACGTGTTGTTCATGACGGTGATGGCCACCAAGATGCCCTTTGTCGGCCGCGGCTGAACCGACCCATCCCATCGACCAAGAGACACCACTTGAAGCTGCTTCGCCACGGCCCCAAAGGCCAAGAAAAACCCGGCCTGCTCGACCCCCAAGGGCGGGTGCGCGACCTGTCGGGCGTGCTGGCTGACATCACGCCGGCCACCCTGTCACCGGCCGGCCTGGCTGGCCTGCGCGGGCTGGACCTGAACGCCCTGCCCGTTATGCCCCAAGGCCGGCTGGGCGTGCCCTGGACGGGCATGGGCAAGTTCCTGGGCATCGGCCTGAACTACGCCGACCACGCCGCCGAGGCCGGCCTGCCCGTGCCCAAGGAGCCCATCATCTTCATGAAGCCACCCCACGTGGCGGGGGGTTGCAACGACCCCGTGGTGCTGCCCCAGGGCAGTGTGAAGTCGGATTGGGAGGTGGAGTTGGGCATCGTCATCGGCACGCGGGCCCGCTATGTGAGCGAGGCCCAAGCGCTGGCCCACGTGGCGGGATACTGCGTGGTCAACGACATCTCCGAGCGCGAATACCAGATCGAACGTGGCGGCACCTGGGACAAGGGCAAGGGCTGCGACACCTTCGGCCCGGTGGGCCCATGGTTGGTGACCACCGACGAGATCAGCGACCCGCAATCACTGGCGCTGTGGCTGGACGTCAACGGCCACCGCTGGCAGAACGGCAACACCCGCACCATGGTGTTCGGCGTAGCGGAACTGGTGAGTTATGTCAGCCGCTTCATGACGCTGCACCCGGGCGACTTGATCTCCACCGGCACCCCGCCCGGCGTGGGCCTCGGCGCCAAGCCCGTGCCGGTGTACTTGAAGCCCGGTGATGTGATGCAACTGGGCATCACCGGCTTGGGCCAGCAGCGCCAGCAGGTGCACGCCTGGGACCCGGCGCTGATAGACGAATGAGCAGCGGCTGATCGACCGGCCCGGGGCCGGTTACAGCCTGCTGTCGAAGGTGTTGCACGGCTTCACGGCGCCGCTGTCCAGCCCGCGCTTGAACCAGGTCATGCGCTGCTGGCTGCTGCCGTGGGTGAAGCTTTCTGGCACCACCGTGCCCTGCGACTTGCGCTGCAAGGTGTCGTCGCCGATCTGCGCCGCGGCATTCATGGCCTCTTCGATGTCGCCCTTCTCCAGCCAGCCCTTGCCTTGCTGCGAATGGTGCGCCCACACGCCGGCCAGGCAGTCGGCCTGCAGTTCCACGCGCACCGACATCGCGTTCATCTGCGCGGTAGAAACCTTGCCGCGCATGGCGTCGACCTTGCCTGTCACGCCCAGCAGGTTCTGCACGTGGTGGGCGACCTCGTGTGCGATCACGTAGGCCTGCGCGAAGTCGCCCGGCGCGCCCAGGCGTGTGCGCAGCGTGTCGAAGAAAGCCAGGTCGATGTAGACCTTGCTGTCACCCGGACAGTAGAACGGCCCCGAGGCCGATTCACCCAGGCCGCAGGCGCTGTTGGTGCGGCCGCGAAACAGCACCAGCGTCGGCTGCGCGTAGCTGCCGCCGGCTTGCTTGAAGACGGCGCTCCACACATCTTCGGTGTCGGCCAGCACGGTGCGGACAAAGGCCGTGGCCGGGTCGGTTGCGACCGCACGCGGCCCCGCGGGTTGCGCTGCAGGAGCGGATAACTACCCGGGGTCGCCGCCGCTGAGCAGACCCAGAACCGTCATGGGGTTGATGCCGAAGACCCAGCCGGCCAGCAGGGCGATCACGATCGTGCCCAACCCGATACCACGTCCACCCAGCAAGGGCCTGCCGCGCCAGGCAGGCACGGGGCCCACGACAGCGCGCGTG
Organism: Burkholderiales bacterium; assembly: GCA_031420055.1. GTDB lineage: Bacteria > Pseudomonadota > Gammaproteobacteria > Burkholderiales > Burkholderiaceae_C > Rubrivivax. The sequence goes on from JANOLY010000124.1 coordinate 9,624, forward strand.
GCACCGCTGAAACCGCGGGACCACCCAAGCACAAGCCTCGCAGGCTGGTGTCTCGTCAGGCCTTGGGCAAAGTCACGCCCCGCTGCCCCTGGTACTTGCCGCCGCGGTCCTTGTAGCTGGTCTCGCAGACCTCGTCGCTCTCGAAGAACAGCACCTGGGCACAACCCTCGCCAGCGTAGATCTTGGCGGGCAGCGGCGTGGTGTTGCTGAACTCCAGCGTCACGTAGCCTTCCCACTCGGGTTCGAAGGGGGTGACGTTGACGATGATCCCGCAGCGCGCGTAAGTGCTCTTGCCCAAACAGATCGTGAGCACGTTGCGCGGAATGCGAAAGTACTCCAGCGTGCGTGCCAGGGCAAAGCTGTTGGGCGGGATGATGCAGACATCGCTGTCGATGTCGACAAAGCTTTTGGGGTCGAAGTTCTTGGGGTCCACCACCGTGCTGTAGATGTTGGTGAAGACCTTGAACTCGGGCGCGCATCGGATGTCGTAGCCGTAGCTGCTGGTGCCGTAGCTGACGATCTTTTCTCCGGTCGCCGAAAGTCGCACCTGGCCGGGCTCGAACGGTTCGATCATGCCGTGCTCTTGCGCCATGCGGCGTATCCACTTGTCGCTCTTGATGGTCATGCGCTGCCCGTGTCGAAGTTGGCGCGATTCTAGAAGTCTGCGTGCTGGTGCTGCTTTCGCTGCACCGTTTTACGGTCGGCGACGCCACGTTGACACCGGCCATCGTGGTCTTCGTGTTGGCCACGGCCTGGTACCTCACGCGTGGACAACCCGCCCTGGGCCTGGCGGTCAGCCTGGTCAATGCCTTGCTGCTGGTGTTGGCCCAGGCACTGGCCAACAGCACCTGGCTGGCCGGCGGGCTGGGCTGGGGCGTGGGGCTGTTCGTGGTCGGCTGGGGGATTCAATATGTTGGCCACTGGTACGAAGGTCGCAAGCCGGCCTTGACCGACGACATCGTCGGCCTGCTCGTGGGGCCGATGTTCGTGGTGCTGGAAGCGCTGGCCATGGTCGGCTTGTTCAAGGGCCTGATCGCCGAGATAGAAGTACACGCCGGGCCCACCCACATCCGCAACCTGGCCCATCCCGTCACCTGAAGTCCGAACTCGGCAACTCGCCGGTGGCCGATGACGGGTGCGTGCAGGCTGACCCTGCAGGGGCGCGCACTCCAACTCCAGTCCCAGGTCGAGCGCCAGCCGAACGACCGCGCAACCAAGGCGCGGCGAAGGCAGCGCAGGGGTGCACGAACTCAGGAGTCGATCGACCTCCACGGGCATGAGCCTTCGCAGCAGCGACGCCATGCTCATCAAGAACTCCGGCGCGTTAGCAAACCAATGAGCAAGGCCCGAGCGGAGCGCGCCGGTGATGGCGCGCTGCCCGTGAATGTTCCGTACCGCCA
>JANOLY010000125.1:0-17728 GCA_031420055.1 Burkholderiales bacterium
AGGTCGTGGTTGCCTCGGGCGCGCACGGCGACGGTTCCGGCTGTCTTTTCCTTGTCGCCTGCGACCAGGATGAACGGAACCTTCTGCAAAGAATGCTCGCGGATTTTATAGTTGATTTTCTCGTTGCGCACGTCGAGCTGCACCCTAACCCCTTGTTTTTGCAGCGTTTTGGCGACGCTGGCCGCGTAATCCGCCTGAATCTCGCTGATTGGCGCCACCACCACCTGCACCGGCGCCAGCCAGGCCGGCAGCGCGCCGGCATGCTGTTCGATCAGGATGCCGATGAAGCGCTCCAGGCTGCCCACGATGGCCCGGTGCAGCATCACCGGGTGTTTGCGCTCGCCGGATTCGGCCACGTAGACGGCGTCCAGCCGCTCGGCCATCGAGAAATCGACCTGCATGGTGCCGCACTGCCACTGCCGGCCGATGGCGTCCTTGAGCGTGTACTCGATCTTGGGGCCGTAGAAGGCGCCGTCGCCGGGCGCGATCTCATACGCGCAGCCGGATGCCTTCAGGCTCTCGATCAGCGCGCGCTCGGCCTTGTCCCAGCTCTCGTCCGAGCCTATGCGCGCCGCCGGCCTGGTCGCCACCTTGTAGATGATGTCGGTGAAGCCGAAGTCCCGGTACACCGCCTGCAGCAGCGCCGTGTAGGCCAGGCACTCGGGCAGGATCATGTCTTCGGTGCAGAAGATGTGGCCGTCGTCTTGCGTGAAGGCACGCACGCGCATGATGCCGTGCAGGCCGCCCGTGGGTTCGTTGCGGTGGCACTGGCCGAATTCGCCATAGCGCAGCGGCAGGTCGCGGTAGCTCTTGATGCCTTGCTTGAAGATCAGGATATGGCCCGGGCAGTTCATGGGCTTCAAGGCGTACTCGCGCTTTTCCGACTCGGTCGTGAACATCGCGTCGCGGTACTTTTCCCAGTGGCCTGATTTCTCCCACAGCACGCGGTCGACGATCTGCGGGCCCTTGACTTCCTGGTAGCCGTTGTCGCGGTACACGTGGCGCATGTACTGCTCGACCTCTTGCCACAGCGCCCAGCCCTTGGGGTGCCAGAACACCGTGCCGGGGCTGTGCTCGTCCAGGTGGAACAAATCCAGCTCACGGCCGAGCTTGCGGTGGTCGCGCTTTTCAGCTTCCTCCAGCATCGTCAGGTAGCCCTGCAGCGCCTCCTTGCTGGGCCAGGCCGTGCCGTAAATGCGCTGCAGCTGTTCGTTGGCCTGGTCGCCGCGCCAGTAGGCACCCGCCACCTTCATCAGCTTGAAGTGCTTCAGCCGCCCCGTGCTGGGCACGTGCGGACCGCGGCAGAGGTCTTCGAAGGCGCCTTCGCGGTACAGGCTCACGTCCTGTCCGGCGGGGATGCTGGCGATGATTTCCGCCTTGTAGTGCTCGCCCAGCCCCTTGAAGTACGCCACGGCGTCATCACGCGGCAGCACGCGGCGCACCACGGGCTCGTTCTTGGCGGCCAGCTCGCCCATGCGCGCTTCGATGGCGGCCAGGTCTTCGGGCGTGAAGGGGCGCTTGTAGGCAAAGTCGTAATAGAAGCCGTTCTCGATGACCGGGCCGATGGTGACCTGGGCCTCGGGGAACAGCGCCTTCACCGCATAGGCCAGCAGGTGCGCCGTGCTGTGGCGGATGACTTCCAGCCCGTCGGCGTCACGGTCGGTGACGATGGCCAGCGCGGCGTCGGCCTCGATGACGTGGTTGGTATCGACCAGCCGGCCATCGACCTTGCCGGCCAGCGCGGCTTTGGCCAGGCCAGCGCCTATGGAGGCGGCGACTTCGGCGACCGAGACGGGGCCGGGGAACTCTCGCCGGGAGCCGTCCGGCAGTGTGATGTTCAACATGATTCGTATCCTCAGAAAGTAAAAAAGCGCGGGGGGAGCCGCGCTTTGTCTTGGTAAGAAGGGTGACGTGACAGCGCGACCGGGTCAAGCCTCGGTAAAGAGGGACGGGCTAGTCCGCGGTGTCATAACCATGATGCCTTCCTCGCTCTTGTTCGTTGCTGGGAGCGCCGAGTTTAGCCGAGCAAGTCGATCAGGCAAGTGGCTGCGCGTCGATGCCGCGCCCGGTCGCGACGAGTTCCGCAAACTCGTCGGCCAGGCGTTGGCTTTCGGCCAGGGCGCGGCGCCAGTCGCGCTGGCGGGCGGCCTCGTCATCGCCGTAGCGCTTGAAGTCACCGCGGTCGGGCAGCTTGCCTCCGGGCAGCGTGGCCACCCATTTGCCACGCGGTGACAGCAGCACGAGATTGTCTAGACAAGCCGTGGGCCGGTGGCGGCGCTTCCAGGTCTTGTCCAGCCAGCCGGGCACCACGTGGCTCTGAAAGTGCGGGTACAGCACCAGCCCCGGGGCCACACCGGCGTAGTCCAGGTGCAGGTGGTAGTCGGTGATGCCGCCGTCCCAAAAGGTGCCGGGCGGCGCGCCGGGAACGTCTTGCACGGGCCGCATCGCGAAGGGAATGGTGCAGCTTGCCAGCACGGCGCGCGCCAGGTTGTCGGGCGTCAGCGCGGCCTGGTGCGTGGGGTAGCCCGCCAGGGAAAACGGCAGCGCGTCGCGCGGGTCGCTGAAGACCACCCGCTCCATCCAGCCGCCCAGGCGTTGCCGGCTGATGGCGTTGGCGGTGAACGCACCCAACCAGCCCAGCGGCAAGCCCAGCCCGCCCGGCCGGTGCAGCAAGCGCTTGCCGCGAGCGGCGATCACATGCAGGCGGCGCTGCGGGTGGCCCAGCACGTCGGCCGCGCGGCTGCCCAGGCGCAGCTGCAGGTGGCGGCTGAAATGCGCTGTGACCGTCTGCGCCGTGGGCAAGCGGCCTGGCTCGTGCGGGTAGGTTTGGGTGATGTAGTCCTCGGCCAGTTGCGCCAGGGCCGCGTCGGCGTTGGGCATGCAAGCCGCTGCCATGCGCCAAGCGCCTATCGACGCGCCTATGAGATGCACGGTGTGCTGGGCGCCCGCCAGCCAGGTGCCGAAGAGAAAGCGGTCCAGCGGCAACAGTGTCAAGCCCTTCGGTCCGCCGGCCGCCGCGGGGATGACACGCACGTCGCAAGGCGCCAGACCCCGCTCTCGCAGATGCTGGCGGGCGGCAGGGCCGGCGTGGACCTGCAGCGCCTGCATCAAAAGCGCACCAACAGGTTGGCGTTGATCTGCGTCACGGTCTGCCGGCGCGTTTGACTGCCGGCGGCAAAGCCATCGAGGTCTTCGACGCGGCTGCTGGACAGCGCGTCCTGCGGCACCAGGTTGTTGGCGGCCAGGCGCAGCTGCACTTCCTTGTTGAAACGCCACAGCGCATAGGCGTCCAGCCGGTGTGCGCGGCTGCGCCAGACACGCTGGCGGTCGGTCTGCTGGGTGGAGAAAGCCGGCGTCAGCGACAGGTTGGCGCCATAGCTGAAGATGCTGCCTCGGATGGCGTGGTCGAAACCCAGGGTGGCACTCCACGGGGCCTGGCCCTCCAGGCGCGCGTTGGGGTCGTCGATCTGCTCCACGGCCGAGCGGTACACCGACAGCGCCGCGCGCAGTTGCAGCCCCGGCCCGCGCCCGCGTGCGGGGCCGGGGTCGCGGGTGGGGGTGAACAGCATCCACGCCGGCAGCAACTGTTCGGCGCGGCCTTTCACCTCCAGTTCGAGCCCGGTGCTCTTGGCGCGGCCGATGTTGGCCGGCCGGCTGACCCAGCGCGGCACGGGCGACTCGGCCACCGTTTCCAGCGTGATGCGGCGGCGGATCAGGTCGTCGATTCTCCGGTGAAACAGCCCGGCACTGAGCACACCGCCGCCCGCCAACTGCCGCTCCAGCGCCAGCTCCAGGCCGCTGGCGAATTCAGGCTGCAACGCGGGGTTGCCGGCGCTGTCGGGCGCGATGGGCGTGTTGCTCTGCTCGCGCGGGTAGGTGCCGTTGAGCGAATAACGCGGCAGCAGCAGGCCCACGTCGGGCACACGCAGGCTGCGCGACAGGCTCATGCGAAAGACGTTGCGCGCCTTGGCGTCGAACGCGTGGCGCAGGTGCAGCGTGGGCAGCACGGCGTCGTAGCGGTTGTCTGCGGCGCGACCGGGCGCGGCGGTGTGCGTGCGCACCTGTTCGCCGCGCAGGCCGGTGGTGAAGGACCAGCGTTCCGACAGCGTCCACTCGTCCTGCAAGAAGACGGTCGCGCGGCGCACGTCGGCCGTGAAGGGCACGCCGACGTTGCCGGTGAACTGCTCGACACCGTTTTCGATGTAGCGCGACAGCTCGCGGCGCTGGCGCTCGTCCAGGTCCCAGCCGCCGGCCAGGATGTGGCCGCCGCCCAGCGGCCAGCGCACGCGTCCGCCGGTGGACGCCTGGCTGCTGCGCTGGCTGCTGAAGTTGTTGCGCAGCACCGTCGTGGCACCCAGCGCGCCGCGCCCCAGCCCGTTGCTGGCCGACCGGTTCGCCGTGCCCTGAACCGCGGCCTTCAGTTCCAGCCGCGAGCCATCGGTGTCGCGCCGCACCCACTGCAGCTGGGTTCGCATCATCTGCCAGGCACCAAAGGACTGGCTGGTGTCGTGCACCGTGCTCACCGGCGGGCCGCTGAGCACTTCGGTGCCGCGCGCACTGCGGTTGCGCGACTCGTTGCGCTGCACGAAGGCCTGCCATTGCAGCTGGTCTATTTCACCCAGCTTGATGTCCAGCCGCGGCGAAAAGTTCAGGCCGCCGCCACGCGACTCGTCGCGCCCCTGCACCGCTTGCTCGCGCTGCTCGCCGCTGGCCAGGCGCGACACACGTTCGGTCTGTGTGTTCGTGGCATTGGCCCAGGACGACAGGCTCAGCGGCACATGAAAGCCGATGGCGCCGACGCGGTCGCCCCAGCTCGCCGACACCAGGGCCTGTGGCGCCAGGGCGCGGTAGCTGGTGCCCAGCCGCAGCTCGCGCTGACGCAGCCGCGGCGCGCTTCGCAAGATGACGTTGATGGTGCCGGCCACGCCGCCGTGCTCGGCCGTGGGGCCCTTGATGATCTCGATGCGCTCGATCTCGGCGGGCGACAGGCTGTCCAGCGAAAAACCCGGCGGCGCCGGCTCGCCGTTGAGCAGGATCAAGGTGTAGCCGCCGCCCAGGCCGCGCAGCCGCGGTGTCTCGCCATCGATGGTGATGCCGGGTAAGCGCTGCAGCACGTCCAGGATGCTGGTGTCGCCGTATTGGTCCAGCTCGTCGCGGCCCACCACCGTCATGCCCACGGTGCTTTCGCGGCGGCGGTCGTCGTTGCTCAGGCCCTGGGCCTCGACCGTCACGCTTTGGCCCACGCCTGGGGGAGCGGGCGGTGCCGGTGCTGTGGCAGGTGCTTGTGCCGCGGCCGGTGCACACACGACCGCGCACACCACCAGGGCCAGCGCGGAACGCCTCAAGGGCGACCCTGCACGCGCGCGAAGGCCTGTGCCAGCGCGCCCTGCGCGGCAGGTTCGCTGTTGCGCCGCGGCGCCTGTTCGTTGCGGCCAGCAGCGCGGTAGCTGTTAGCAGCGCCCTCGCGCGGCGCAGCCGGCGCATCGAGCTTCATGGTCAGCGAGACACGCTTGCGCGCCAGGTCCACTTCCAGCACGCGCACCTTCACCACCTGGCCGGTCTTGACGACCTCGCGCGCATCGTTCGTGAATTTTTGGCTGAGCTGGCTGACATGCACCAGGCCGTCCTGGTGCACGCCCAAGTCCACGAACGCCCCGAACTGCGCCACGTTGCTGACCGTGCCTTCCAGCAGCATGCCGGGCTGCAGGTCTTTCAGATCGGTGACGCCTTCGTTGAAGCGCGCCACCTTGAAGTCACCGCGCGGGTCGCGGCCGGGTTTTTCCAGCTCGACCAGGATGTCTTTGACGGTGATGGCACCAAAGCGCTCGTCGGCAAAGGCACCCGGTGCCAGCGCGCGCAGCAGCTCGGCGCGGCCCATCAGCTCGGCCACGGGGCGGCCTGTTGAGGCCAGCATCTTCTGCACCACGGGGTAGGTCTCGGGGTGCACGCCCGTCAGGTCCAGCGGGTTGTCGCCGTCGCGGATGCGCAAGAAGCCCGCGGCTTGCTCGAAGGTGCGCGGGCCCAGGCCGGTCACGTCCAGCAGCTGCTGGCGGTTGCGAAAGGCGCCGTGGGCGTCGCGCCAGCGCACGATGCTGGCGGCCACCGCGGGTGTCAGGCCCGAGACGCGCGCCAGCAGCGCCTGCGAGGCCGTGTTCAGGTCCACGCCGACGCCGTTCACACAGTCTTCCACCACGGCATCCAGCGACCGCGCCAGGCCGCCTTGGTTCACGTCGTGCTGGTACTGGCCCACGCCTATGCTCTTGGGGTCGATCTTCACGAGTTCGGCCAATGGGTCTTGCAGCCGCCGCGCGATGCTGACGGCGCCGCGCAGGCTCACGTCCAGATCGGGCAATTCCTTGCTGGCAAATTCGCTGGCCGAATAGACCGAAGCTCCCGCCTCGCTGACAACAGCCTTGTCCAGCGCCGTGCCCGGCACCAGGGCTTGGATGCGCTTGATGAGCTCGGCCGCGAGCTGGTCGGTCTCGCGGCTGGCCGTGCCGTTGCCGATGGCGATAAGGCTCACGCCCTGCGTGGCCACCAGGCGCGCCAGGCTGTGCAAAGCGCCCTCCCAGTCGCGGCGCGGTTCGTGCGGAAACACCGTGTCTGTCGCCAGTACGCGCCCGGTGTCGCTGACCACCGCCACCTTCACCCCCGTGCGTATGCCCGGGTCCAACCCCATCACCACGCGCTTGCCGGCGGGTGCGGCCAGGAGCAGGTCACGCAGGTTGTCGGCAAAGACCTTGATGGCCACCGTTTCCGCCGTTTCGCGCAGGCGGCCGAAGAGGTCGCGCTCCAGGCTCAGGCTGAGCTTGACCTTCCAGGTCCAGGCAACGGTCTTGCGGATCAACGCATCGGCCGGGCGCGAGGCATGACGCCAGCCCAGGTGCTGCGCGATGCGGCCCTCGGCCACGGACACCGAAGGGGTCCCTGCCGGGACCGTGGGCTGCCCGGGCACCACCTCTTCATCGAGCACCAGCTTGGCATCCAGCCACTCCAGCGTGCGGCCGCGGAACACCGCCAGCGCGCGGTGGCTGGGCACGTTGCGGATGGGCTCGGCGTAGTCGAAGTAGTCGCGGAACTTGGCGGCATCCGGGTGCAGGCCGTCTTTGCCATCGACCAGCTTGCTCTGCAGCAGGCCTTGCTCCCACAGCCATTCACGCAGCTTGCCCACCAGCAGCGCGTCTTCGGCCCAGCGTTCGGACAACAGGTCGCGCACGCCGTCCAGCACGGCCGGCGCATCGGCAAAACCGGCTTCGGCGTTGATGAAGGCCGCGGCTTCGGCCTGCGGGTCGAGCGAGGGGTCGGCAAAGAGCCGGTCGGCCAGCGGCTCCAGCCCGGCCTCGCGGGCGATGGTGCCCTTGGTGCGGCGCTTGACCTTGAACGGCAGGTACAGGTCTTCCAACTCCTGCTTGGTGGGCGCGGCCAGCACGGCGGCGCGCAGCGCGGGGGTGAGCTTGCCTTGCTCGTCGATGGCCTTGAGCACGGCCTCGCGGCGGTCCTGCAGTTCACGCAGGTAAGCCAGGCGGATTTCCAGCTCACGCAGCTGGATGTCGTCCAGGCCCTCGGTGGCTTCCTTGCGGTAGCGGGCGATGAAGGGCACCGTGGCACCTGCATCCAAAAACTCAACCGCCACCTGAACCTGGGCGGGGCGCGCGCCGATCTCGGCGGCTATCTGCGAAACGATCTTGTCCAAGGAATCCTGAGGGCGCTGAACGCCGCTGTATACAAAGCGGACGAGTTTAGTGGGCGGCCACCCAGGCGGCCGCGCCCTGCCCGGCCTGGCGCCCGGCGGCAAAACACGCCGTGAGCAAGTAGCCGCCGGTGGGTGCCTCCCAGTCCAGCATCTCGCCGGCGCAAAACACACCGGGCAATGCGCGCAGCATCAAGGCGTCGTCCAGGCCCTCGAAGCACACGCCGCCGGCACTGCTGATGGCCTCGGCGATGGGCCGGGCGGCGTGCACCCGAATGGGCAGCGCCTTGATCAGCGCGGCCAGCTGGGCCGGGTCGGACTGGGCCGCCTTGGGTACGCGCTCCCACAGCAGCCCGGCCTTCACACCTGAAAGATTCAAGCGGGACTTCAGGTGCGTGGACAAGGACCGCGGACCGCGTGGGTGGGCCAGCTCAGCCGTCACCCACGCCAGGCTGCGTGTGGGCAGCAAGTCGAGCAAGAAGGTGGCCTCGCCGGCGGCGGCAATGCGCTCGCGCAGCGCGGCCGATGCGGCGTAGACCAGGCTGCCCTCCACACCGCCGGCGGTGACCACAAACTCGCCGCGCTGCTGCCCGCCCTCGAAAGTGATGGCCACCGACTTCAGCGGCTGGCCCGCGTAACGCTGGCTGAAGTGCGGGCTCCACTCGACATCAAACCCGCAGTTGCTGGGCTGCAGCGGCGCCAGCAGCACGCCGCGCGCCTGCAGCCACGGCCCCCAGCGGCCGTCAGAACCCAGTTGCGGCCAGCTGGCACCCCCCAGCGCCAGCACGGTAGCCGCCGGCCGGTGCAGCACCGGGCCCAGGGGCGTGTCGAACTGCAGTGCGCCGTCGGCCGCCCAACCCTGCCAGCGGTGGCGCATGTGGAACTGCACGCCCTGCTCGCGCAGCCGGTGCAGCCAGGCGCGCAGCAAGGGCGCCGCCTTCAGGTCGGTCGGGAAGACACGCCCGGAACTGCCGACGAAGGTGTGCACGCCCAGGGCGGCCGCCCAGTCGCGCAAAGCCAGGGGGCCGAAGTCGTGCAGCAGCGGGCCTAGCTGCCCAGTGCGCGCGCCGTAGCGGGCGGTGAACAGCTCCAGCGCTTCGCCATGGGTCAGGTTCAAGCCACCCTTGCCGGCCAGCAGAAACTTGCGCCCCACCGAGGGCATGGCGTCGAAGACATCGACCGCATGGCCGTGCAGCGCCAGCGCTTCGGCGGCCATCAAGCCCGCCGGGCCGCCACCGATGACGGCCACCCGCTTGTCCAAGGGGCGGCTGGTGGCGGCGGGCTGCATCGCGGGCGACTGTACGGTACGCCCACCGCACGCCCACAGGCTTAGCCTGGCCTGGGCCGTGGCAGCGGTGCATGCTGCGCGGCCGGAACAGACGCATCCGGCGCGGCGAGAGATCAACAGTTACAAACCAACTTTGATCCCGGTGTGTCGGGCGGTGTAGTGTTCGCTATAGAACATAAAACGTCGCCAAAGACATGTCTCCACCAAGGAGCCAGCTGGCCACCTGCAAGCGCTTCCACACGCTCGAGCAGTAGCTGTGCCTGCGCCTGGTGCAGCTCATCGACCACATGGGCAGCAACGCGCTGGACATCACCCACGCCGAGTTGGCACAACTGATAGGCGCACGGCGCGAGCGAGTGAACCAGATCGTCGGTACCCTGCGCGCCAGTGGCATGGTGGATCTGGGCCGCGGACGCCTGACGCAATTGGACCGCCCGGGGCTGCTGCGCCAGGCCTGCGGCTGCTTTTCCGGTGCTGCTGAGGTCACGCGAACAACTCAGGCAACTGGGCGACGCCGCGCTGGCCGATGCCAGCGAACAAGCCGCCGAGCGTTCACGCTGAAAGGTCTGGCCGGCAGCGGCGACTGAGCATCCGTCGCCCATCGCCCGCCATCAAGGACCTACCATGTCGTTTTGCGCACGCCCGCCGCTCACCACGGTCTGCACTGCCCTGGCCGTGATGGCTGCGCTGGCCGTGTTGGCCACACAGACCGCACATGCCGCCGCCGCCACGGCCGGCACGTGCCAGGTGCGCAGTGCAGCGACGGCACCCATGGTGGTGGAGCTGTACACGTCAGAAGGTTGCAGTTCGTGCCCGCCAGCCGACCGCTGGCTGTCCACACTGAAAGCCCAACCACAGGTGCTGGCCCTGGCCTTCCATGTGAACTACTGGGACCGCCTGGGCTGGCCCGACCGCTTCGCATCGGCCGAGGCCACGGCGCGGCAACATGCACTGGCGCAGCGCGCCGGCAGCCGGCAGGTCTACACACCGCAGGTGCTCGCCAACGGCCGCGACTGGCGCGTCTGGCCCAAGCTGCCCGAGGCCGTTGCCGTGGCTTCGCCGGTGAGCCTGACGCTCAGCCGCGACGGCGACACGGTCAGCGCCCAGGTGGCCGCAAGCCCCGCGGGCCCGGCGCAACTGGCCGGCTACTGGGCCGTGCTTGAAGACCAGCACGAAACCAAGGTGCGCGCCGGTGAAAACGCTGGTGAAACACTGCGCCACGACCACGTCGTGCGCCTGTACAAGCCGGTGCCGGCCTGGCCGGGCGCAGCGGGCGCCAGCGCGCACTTGCGCGTGACTCGCGGGGTGCCCGAGTACCCGCGGCGCGTGGTCTTCGTGGTCACCGACGCCGCCACGCAGCGGCCCTTGCAGGCCGTGGCATTGGGTTGCTGAGGCGGCCGGCTGCTGATGCCTGCCCGCGATCAGCCGGCACCGGCCACGGCGGTGCTGGCGGCTGCCTGGGCCGCTGATGGGCTCAGCCGCCGCGCAGCGCGCCGCGCAACTGCTGGCCCAACTCTGGCCGCGCGGCAAACGGGTCGCTGGGGTTGCGGGGCGTCATGATGTCTTCCAGGCGCGTCTGCACGCTGGCCAGGCTCTTGGGGTGGCTGTAGATGTAAAAGCGCTGCGCGTCCACGGCGTCGAAGACCCATTGCGCCACCTGCGCTGCCGTGACCTTGCCTTTGCTGACGGCTTGCTCGCTCATGGCCTGGGCGATGAGCTGGCTGCGTGTGGGTGCGCTGGGCGCGGCGGCGTCGGCCGGGCGGTTGCGCTCGCTGCGGTGGATGCCCGTGGGCACGAAGAAGGGGCACAGCACATGCGCGTGGACCTGGTCGGTGACCAAGGCCAGGTCCTGGTACAGCGTTTCGCTCAGCGCCACCACGGCGTGTTTGCTGACGTTGTAGACGCCCATGTTGGGCGCGTTCACCAGCCCGGCCATGCTGGCGGTGTTGACGATGTGGCCGCGCCAGCCCGGCTGCGCCGCAGCGGCGGCCAGCATCAGCGGCGTGAAGACGCGCACGCCGTGGGCCACGCCCATCACGTTGACGCCCATCACCCAGTCCCAGTCGCGCGCCGTGTGTTCCCAGATCAGCCCGCCGGCCCCCACCCCGGCGTTGTTGAAGACCAGATTGGGCGCGCCGAATTGCTTCAGCGTGGCAGCACCCAGAGCCTCGACCTCGGCGGCCTTGGACACGTCCAGCCTGAACGGCAGCACCTGCGCGCCCAGGGCGCTGATCTGCGCTGCGGCTGTTTGCAGCGCGTCGGCCTGCACGTCGGCCATCACGATCTGCATGCCGCGCGCGGCGGCGATGCGGCACATCTCCAGGCCAAAGCCCGAGGCCGCGCCGGTGATGACGGCCACGCCGCCTTGCAAGGGGTTATTCATCGGTGCTGCTCCGAAAAATCAAAGGCACCATGCCACAGGCCGATCAGGCCGCGACAGACGGTGTTGTGGGCCGCGGGCGGCGGGCGGCGAAGACCTGGCTGAAGGTGTCGCGCAGGTCGCGCACTTCAGCGCCCTTCAGCGCGCCGCGCTCTTGCAGCAGCCGGTGCAGCCGCGGCAGGTGGTAGTGCGGCACGGCGGGGTACAGGTGGTGCTCGACATGGTGGTTCACGTGGTGCGGGAACAGCAGCACACGGCCCAGTGCGTTGAGCAAGCGGTCGCAGGTGCTGCCGCTGCGCGAGCCCCGCGTGAGCGTGGTGCGCGCCGCCGTGAGGGGCGACGACAGGTCCACCACCGCGCCGTGCTCGCACACGGCACGCAGGCGAAGAATGGGCTGCAGCACCGTCAGCAGCGGCAGCAGCCACAGCAGCGCGTACATGAGCAGGCCGGTGGCGCCCAAGGCCAGCGCCAGCAGCAGCGGCACGGCGAGGTGAAAGGCCAGCACGCCGATGCGGTCGCGCCGCGCGGCGGCACGCAGCTGCGGGCTGGTGTCGTCCAGCGGCCGGGCGGCCCTGTTCGTGGCCTCGTTCAGCGCCGGGGCGCCGAAGAAGTAGGCATAGGTCTTCCAGGCGTTGAGTCCCAACAGGTCTTGCAGCAGCTTCTTCCACAGGTAGGCCACCCCGCGCGGGTAGCCGCCGTGGATGGCGGTGTCGGGGTCTTCGGGACCGTACAGGTTGTTGTGGTGCAGCCGGTGCGTGACGCGGTAGGTGCACATCGACACCCCACCGGCCATGCCGATGAAGCGGCCCAGCAGGTCGTTGAGCGTGCGGTTGGAGTGCAGCCGGTAGTGCGCGGCTTCATGCGCCAGGATGAACAGCGCATGCTGCTGCACGCCGATCACCACCACCGGCAGCAGCAGCCAGGGGCTCAGACCGACGCTGATGCCAAAGGCGATTGCAGTGGCGATGACGCTGAAGGTCAGCGCCACCGCGGCCAGCGAGCGGCCGTCGTTCAGTGTGGTCAGCGGCGCCAGTTCGACAGCAGTCAGCACACGCCGGGCCGCGGCGTTGCCAGAGCCCGGGGCGCGGGTGTCGTCGCGGAATTCCTCGCCGCGGGTCGGTTCAGCGGGGTTCACGCGCGCTTCTCGTCGGCCGGGCGGACCATCAACAGATGCGGGATGCCGTCTTCGATGTGGGGATCGGCCGCCGGCACAAAGCCGAAGTCGCGGTAGAAGGCTTCCAGCCGCGCCTGCGCGCTGATGCGTATGCCGTGCCCCGGCCACGCCGCCGTGCAGCGGGCCACGCCCTCGGCCACCAGCCGCCGGCCCAGGCCGGTGCCGCGCTTCTCGGGCGAGGTGATGACGCGCCCGATGGAGGGTTCAACGTACTTCACGCCCGGGTCCACCACCCGCAGGTAGGCCTGCAGCACGCCGGCCTCGTCGCGGCCCAGCAGGTGGGCGCTGTCGCGGTCGACGCCGTCGGGGTCGAGGTAGGGGCCTTGCTCCAGGATGAAGACCCGGCAACGCAGCGCCAGCGCGTCGTACAGCGCGTCATTGCTGAGCGCATGAAAGCGGCTCCATTGCCATTGGATAGCGCCAGCAGACATCACACCAGCTTGACCAGCTGCTTGCCGAAGTTGCGCCCCTGCAGCAGCCCGAGAAAGGCCTCGGGCGCGCTGGCCAGGCCTTGCGCCACCGTCTCGCGGTACTTCAGCTGGCCCGTCGCGACAAGTCCGCCCAGCTCCTTCAGAGCGGCCGGCCACAGGGCCATGTGTTCACTGACGATGAAGCCCTGCAGCCGCAGCCGCTGCGTGAGCAGCAAGCGCGGCGCGGCCAGCGGGATGGCTTGGCCGTCGTAGCCCGCAATCATTCCGCACAGCGCAATGCGGCCAAAGGCGTTCATGCGCGACAGCGCCACGTCCAGGATCAGGCCGCCGACGTTTTCGAACAGCCCGTCTATGCCCTTGGGCGCCGCCGCATCCAGCGCCGCGGCCAGTGAATTGAAGTCACGGTGCGCCTTGTAGTCGATGCAGGCGTCAAAGCCCAGTTCGTCAACCACATAGGCGCACTTCTCGGCACCGCCCGCCAGGCCCACGGCGCAGCAGCCGCGCGACTTGGCCAACTGCCCCACCACACTGCCCACAGCGCCGCTGGCGGCGTCCACCACGATGGTCTCGCCCGCCTTGGGTTCGATGAAGTGGATCAAGCCCACCCAGGCCGTGACCCCGGGCATGCCCACCGCGCCGAGGTAGGCCGACAGCGGCACGCGGCTGGCGTCGACGCGACGCATCACGCCAGGCAGCCGCGCGTCGATCACGCTAAATGCTTGCCAGCCGCCGCCGCAGACCACCGTGTCGCCGACCTGGTAGCCGTCGTGGCGCGACTGCGCCACCTCGCCCACCGTGCCGCCCACCATCACCGCACCCACGGCCTGGGGGGCGGTGTAGCTGGGCGCGTCTTCCATGCGCATGCGCATGTAGGGGTCCAGGCTCAAGTAGTGGTTGCGCACCAGCACCTGGCCTTCTTCGAGGGCCGGCAGCGGCGCGGCCTCGAGCCTGAAGTTGTCCAGCACGGCCTGGCCCGCAGGCCGCGAGGCCAGCACGATGCGTTGGTTGTTCATGGGGCTTGCGATGCGCCCGGGGGCGTGGTGGGTTGCAGAGTTCTGGCCTCGCGCCCACTGGTGGGCAGCGCGCGCAGGTACTTGAAGGTGCCGGTGGCGTGGGCGCACAAACGGCCTGCTTCGTCGAGCACCCGGCCTTCGGTGAAGGCCAGCGTGGCGGTGCGGTGCAGCAGCGTGCCCAGGGCGCGCAGGCGGCCCTCGGCGGGGCGCATGAAGCTGGTCTTCATCTCGATGGTGACCATGCCCGGCCCACTGTCCGCCGGGTCGGCGCCCGCAGTCGCCACGACGCTGCGGGCGGGATGTTGTGTGGCGGCGCTGCGCGCTGGATGTTGTGTGGCGACGCTGCGCGCCGCGTGGGCCATGGCCACGTCGAGCAAGGTCATCAGCAGACCGCCATGCGCCACCTGCCAACTGTTCAGGTGGCCGGCATCCAGGGTCACACGCAACTCGGCCTGGCCGCCGCCAAAGCCCCACAGCTCCAGCCCCAAGGTGTCGACGAAGGGGATGGACCGCGGGAACGCGAGCTTGGTGGGCGTCATGCCCCATGCACCGCGCTGACGCCGCCGTCCACCGCCAGAATCTGCCCGGTGATGTGCTTGCCCGCAGCACTGGCAAACAGCAGCACGGCGCCCTTCAGATCGTCGTCGTCACCCAGGCGCTTCAGCGGCGCACCAGCGGCCAGCTTGTCGGCACCAAAGTGGTCCAGCACGCCTTGCGTCATCTTGCTCGGGAAGAAGCCCGGCGCCAGCGCGTTGACGTTGATGCCGTAAGCGCCCCACTCTGCCGCCAGCGTGCGCGTGAAGTTGACCACCGCGCCTTTGCTGGTGCCGTAGGCGATGAACTTCACGTCCATCGAACCGCTCAAGCCGGCGATGGAGGCCACGTTGATGATGCGGCCGTGGCGGTGGGGGATCATGCTGGCCTTGGCCACGGCCTGCGCGAACAAAAACAGGCTGCGGATGTTCAGGTTCATCACCTTGTCCCAGGCTGCCAAGGGGTAGTCCTCGGCCGGCGCGCCCCAGGTGGCGCCGGCGTTGTTGACCAGGATGTCGATGCGGCCCAGGCGTTGCAGGGTCTCGTCCACCACGCGCTGAATCTGCACCGGGTCGCTGGCGTCGGCCGCGACCCAGCGCGCGTCGATACCGCGTGCGGCCAGGTCGGCCGCGGCTTCTTCCAGGTCGGCCGCCTTGCGCGAGGTGAGCATGATCTTGGCGCCCGCCTCGCCCAGCGCCTGCGCCATCTGCAGGCCCAGGCCGCGCGAGCCGCCGGTGACCAGGGCTGTCTGCCCGCTGAGGTCGAAGAGTTTTTGAACGGGGGTGCTCATGGTTTGGTCCCAGGGGTTCAGTCGTGCAGTTCAAGTTGCACGACATGGTTTTCAGACGCCGGCCAGTTGCGGCCGGTGATGCGTTCACCGTTGAATTCACCCACCACCGCACGTTGCGGCAACGCCGGCAGCGCGAGGCGTGACTCGGCCACCTCCGCCACGCCGGCGCGCACGCCCGGTGGTGGGCTCTGGCCGCCCAGGCTGATGCGATCGCGGGGCCAGCCAAAGTAGCCGCGCGGCCGCCTGAATACCACCACCGAGCCCGCGGCCGCTGCGGCCGGGTCGGCCACCGCCGCGCGCAAATGCACCAGCGCTGACGAACGCACAAACGGCGAGCGGTAGATGTGCGTGACTGCGTAGCCCGCAGCGCTGATGACAAATTCATAGCCGCTGCTCGCGTCCGCCGCGAACGGCCCCCAGCGGCCATCGGCGCCCACCGACTTGCGCCAGCGCGCAGGGCCGATGCGTTCACCCGTGACGGCGTCGGTGGCAAACACCTCGACCACAGCGCCAGCCAGCGGCAGGTTGTTGACGGTGCCGCCGCGCGCGGGCTCGTTGCCAACACCCAGGCCGCTGACCATGCCGTCAAGCACCACACGCGCCTCGGGCAGCACCGCCGTGGTGGCCGGCTCGCGCCCAGTGATGAAACGGTAGCTGGCCGCGAAGGCGCGCGGCGAATACGAGACCTCGCGGTGGTCGGCCCCGGGCAACACCACGTTGAGCGCGCCCTTGAGCTCGGGGCTGTCGAAGCCAACGTTCGTGGGCCGGTCTTTGGCGCCCAGCCACTCGCCGTCGGGCTGGGCGAACTTGTCGTTGTTGTCGGAGCGCAGCGTCATCCACCGCGGGCCGGGTGTGATCTCGATGCCGGCTGCACCCTGGTTGTTCAGCGCCGTGAGAAACGGGCCTGCGCCGTTGAACTCATTGGCCGGCTGCCGGCCCGCGTCAGCCCACGACCCGTGGTTGGGTGTGCCGCCCAGGATGGCATGCGAGACCTGCGCCGCGCCGCCATTCATGATGAAGCTGCGAATGGCGTTGCCGCCGCGCGAATTGCCCACCAACACCACCTGCCGCGCGCCGGTGGCAGCCAGCACGCGCTGCACCTCGGTGGCCAGAAACTGGCGGTGTTCGGTGCTGGAACTGCGCCCGGGCTGCAGCAGGTCGTCGGCGTCGCGCGACTGCGGGTAAGGCATGTTGATGGCATGCAGACGCTCGCGCGGCCAGCCGTTGGACTCGAAGCGCCACAGCGTGGTGTGCCACAAGGCCGCACTGTCGCCGTTGCCGTGCACAAACACAATGGGCGGCGGCGGCGGCGCCGTGGCGGGCGCCTGCGCACAAGACGCAGCCAGCACGGTCGCGCTCATCAGCAGCGCGCAGCGGCGCAACCCAGCCCCGTTCATGCCATCACGCGCCCGGGCCGTCGGGCCCGTACAAGCGTGCGCGCACAAAGACCAGCACGACGCCCACGACCACCACCACGCCGCCGGTGAGCAGCACAGCCCAGCCGAGCGCACCGCCACCGCCGCGCTGCATGAACAGGCCCAGGCTGAACACCAGCATGCCGCCGAAGATGAGCGCCCAGATCAGCTTGTTCAACAGCGCCGGTGTCATGTTCAGAACCACTCGTCCTGCATGGTGCGGCAGGTGGCGTTGCGGCTGCTGACCACGGCCAGCCAGGCCGCCGTCTTGGGCAGTTCGTAGTCGAAGAAGTAGCGCATGGCGGCGAGTTTGCCTGGCTTCGTCGCGGCCGCCGACTTTTCAGCCGCCGCAGCCACGTCCAGCCACATCCAGGCCAGTACCACATGCCCGACAGCCTGCAGATACGGCGTGGCGTTGGCCAATGCTTCTTCTGGCACGCCCGTGGACCAGGCCGCCTGCGTGGCCTCCAGCAACTGCTGCAGCGCCGCGCGCAACGCCTGTGCAGGTGCTGCGAGTTCGGGGCTGCGCTCGGCGCGCTCGGCCGTGGCCGTCATGCGCTGGGCCAGCAGCGTCAAGCCGGCGCCACCGTCCATCACCACCTTGCGGCCCAGCAGGTCCAGCGCCTGGATGCCGTGGGTGCCTTCGTGGATCATGTTCAGGCGGTTGTCGCGCCAGTACTGCTCGACCGGGAAGTCGCGTGTGTAGCCGTAACCGCCCAGCACCTGGATGGCCAGCGAGTTGGCCTCCAGGCACCATTCGCTGGGCCAGCTCTTGGCAATCGGCGTCAGCACCTCCAGCAGCAGGCCGGCTTCGCGGGCCGAGGCTGCATCACCGGTGTGCAGTTCATCGACCAGCCGCGCGCAGTACAGCGACAGCGCCAGGCCGCCTTCGACATAGCTCTTCTGCGCCAGCAGCATGCGCTTGATGTCGGCGTGCGCGATCAGCGGCACGGGCGGCATCGCCGCATCCTTGCCTGCGCCGGTGATGGGCCGGCCCTGGGTGCGCTGGCGCG
>JANOLY010000126.1:0-5461 GCA_031420055.1 Burkholderiales bacterium
ATGGACGAACTCCTACGCGCTCAAGTAGATCGCGTGCCTGTTCAACTTGATATCGCTTGGCTTCCTTGCCGGGGTGCGGTCGGTGGCAGCGCCACTCCTCTCCCATCAGCTGGACGCTCACGCGTGAGCCTTCACGTTCTAGAACGGTGCCGCCCAAGGCCCTTATCAGCGACTCGATGTCTGCAAAGACAATCGAAGCCAGAGTTGGCTTGGAGTAGATCGCCGCGAGGACCTTGCGCTGCTTCGTGTTCACGAGCGTGACGATATCATGTATAGATATCAAACGGAAGTGGCGTCGAGGGAGAGTGAGTTCTGATGCCTAGCGATCGAGCCAAGCTGGCACCGACTACGCCAAGCTGGTGGGGCGCATCATCGAAAACGACATGCTCAATGGCGAGGTGATTCGGCTCGATGGGGCGATACGGCTGGCGCCGAAGTAAACGCATTGGCCGCTGCGCCGCCGCAAGACAAAGGGCCCGGGTGTCGCCACCCGGGCCATTTCCTTTGTTGCACCGCTTGCTGTCAGAACCGATACGAACCGCTGAGGTAAAACGTGCGGCCCTTGCCGTCTGCATAGCGCGGGTCAAAGCCCAGCATGTTGCCGGCCACGGTCTTGATGCTGATGGGCGGCTTCTTGTCGAGCAGGTTCTTCACACCGGCGGTGAACGACAGCTGCTTGTTGAACAGGTAGCGGCCCTGCCAGTCCACCAGCGTGTACGAAGGCACCTGGAAGCCTTCGATACCCACAAAGGCCCCTGGCGTGCCGTCGGCGTTGCGGATGCGGATGGTCGCGTCGTCCTCGGTGTAAGACTGGTCGGTGTAACCGGGCTTCCACGACAGGGTCAACGTATTGGTAAACGAACCTGATTCCAGGGTGGCTTGCAGGCGGATCAGCGTCCTGAAGGCGACCTGGTCGTCAGTGCCCAACTTGCCCAGACTGGACTCCTTGCCACCACCAAAGCCGTAGTCGAAGTAGGACTCGACCAGGTAGGTGGCGCTGACCTGACCGGTAAATTTGCCGATGGGGGTGGGCGATTTCACCGTCACGTCGACGTCAACACCGGTGGACTTGGCCACCGCGCCGTTGATGGGCACCTGGTTGAACGTGAAGATCGGGCGCCCGGTGGCGGCTTCAGTGGTCACCGAAAACAGACCGCGGTAGGCGTTGAAGTTGTCGAAGGCCGTGTCCTCGGGCACCACCGTGATGATGTCCTTGACCTTCACGCTCCACAGGTCGATGCCAGCGGACAGCGTGGTGTTGGGCTCCAGGCGAAGGCCCACGTTCCATTGCTCTGAATTCTCCGGCTTCAAGCCAGCCGCGCCAGTGAACGGGTTGCCGCCGGTCTGCAGCTTCCACTGCGTGGGGTTGGGCCGGCAGCCGACCGCCAAGGGGTCAGGGGCAACGACGGGGCAAGCCCGTTGGGTGCCGATGACACCGAAGTCAGCCAGCGGCTTGGTGATGTCCTGCAACGTCGGCGCGCGAAAACCCGTGCCAATCGAGGCCCGCACCAGCAGCTCGGGCGTCGGCTGGAAGCGCAGGCCCAGCTTGTAGGTGGTCTTGCTGCTCTTGTTGCCCTGCTCGGCCGCCGCAATCGGTCGGCCCGTGGCGTCGAAGTTGCGAGTGTTCTCGGCCGGGTCGTAGGCATCGCGACGGGCTGCGCCGGTCACTTCGAGCGACTTCATCAAGGGCAGCAGCAGCTCGACATACGCGCCGTTGGACTTGCGCGTGGTGTCAAAGGGCAAGGTGCCGTTGGAACTGCCCACCGGGAAGTCGGTGTAGCCGGGCTGCAACGGCCCAGGGCCCAGGATGATGGGCGCGGGGGTGCGGGCCCAGCCCTGCTTCATGAGATCGAGGCCGAAACCGACGTAGGACTTGCCGCCCGCCAGGTCGAACAAGGGCCGCGAGCCCTTGAGCGCAAACACGTCGAGCTGCGACTTGTCGCGTGTGGCCACCAAGCCGTTCAGCACCGCCGGCGCCAGTGCGGCCACCGAGGCCGCTGTGCCCTGCACGAAGGGGTCGAACTTGCCGGTGTCGATAAGCTCCTCGAGCTTGTTCCTGCTGGCATAGCCGCCGGTGTAGGTGTCGGTCTGGGTGTTCGAAGAGCGGGTGTACGAAACCGATCCGTCCACCGAGAACAGCGTGCCTTCCAGGCCCAACACCACATGGTCCGACTTGGTGCGGTACTCGTCGCCGCGCAAACCGGCGTCGCGCAGCCGCATGTAGTAGTCGGCGTACTCCAGGTCGCCGACGGCAACACCTTGCGAGGCGATAGTGGGCACCACGTAGCGGTTGAACAGCGTGCCGCCGATGGTCATGCTCAGGGGCTGGGCCGGCGGGGCGTACTGTGCGGTGACGGACACGTCCGACACCATCAACTCGGCAAAGGCCGTCAGGTCCTGGCCCAGCTTCAACTGGCCCGAGGCAAAGAAGTTCTTGCGTTCGGCGGCGGGCTGCGCCTCGACGGTGGACGCGTAGTCGAACCGGCAGGTCGCGCCCTGGCGCAATGAACCCGGGTCGGCACCGCAATTGCCCTTCAGGATGAGCTGCGGGTTGTAGAAGGCGCCCAGCGTGCCGGCGAAGTCGCCGGTGTCCACGTTGGGTGGGTTGGAGTTGGCCGACAGCTGCCACAGGTACAGCTTCTGGCCCTTGTGCTCGAGCGGCACCACGCCGCTCTTGGAAAAGTCGCGGTCTGAGGCTTTCAGCGCGTCTTCCTTCTCGAACGACAGCCCGGCCATGATGTTGAAGCCGTCGCGCTCGAGATTGCCAAAGCCCTTGCTGATGCTGGCCTGCGCCTCGCGGCCGCCCTTCTTCTGTGGCGAGGACACCGACAGGTCAATGCCGCCTTCGGTGGAATTGCGCCGGGTGATGAAGTTCACCACGCCGGCAATCGCGTCGGCACCGTACAGCGTGGACGCGCCGTCGGTCAGGATCTCGACCCGATCGATCGACGCCAGCGGCAGCTGCTCGAGGTTGACCGTGGAGCCGGTGTTGAACGGCGCCACACGGCGCCCGTTCAACAACACCAGGGTGTAGATCTCGCCCAGGTTGCGCAGCGATGCCGTGGTGGTGCCGCCGCCCTGCCCGTTGACCGAGTTCGACGCCGGCGTGAAGCCCTGCATCGACGGCAGCGCCTGCACCAGCTCGCGCACGCTGGTCGCACCCGACTGTTCAATGTCCTTGCGCGTCAGGGTGATGACGGGCAACGCGCCTTCGGCTGCGATGCGCTTGATCGACGAGCCGGTGATCTCTACGCGGTCGGTGGTCTGCGCCAGTGCTGCGCCGCCCGTGGCACCTAGACCACTGCCCAACGCGATCAGAACGGCGGTAACGACCCGGGTTTGTTTCAGCATGGCAACACTCCTTTGGTAGCTGCGGATTCGACACATCAAGTCCCGGCCCGACAGCAGCGTTTGGCCACCTGACGCGGCCGAAAAACCACAAACGGAACAGGGAACGTGACGATTCTGAACGTGTCCGGCGTGCTGACGCCCCACGAAGCCCAAGGCCGCCCCCAGTTGACGGCCGACCGTTGGCACCGCGCCACGAGAGGTGTAACTACTCGATGCGGCGCACCCGCGGCGTCTGCGAGACGCCTTCGATCTGCATGAAGAAGCTGCCCAGCGTGCCGCGGCTGATGCGCACCTTGGGGTCGCGGCGTGTGTACACGCCTTCGCTGCCGTCAGTGACCTGCCAGACCTGGCCGTTGGCCAGGCGGATTCGGCTTTGCGGCTGCCAGCCCTCGAACAGGCCGCCGATGCTGCTTTCCAGCGCACCGGCCACGACCGCGCTGTTGGCCGGCGCAGCGGCTGGCGTTGGCACACCAAAACTGGCTGCGGCGGTCGCTGCTGCGGGCGCGGCTCGCGGAGCAGCCGCTGCGACTGTGGTGGCCGTGGTCGCCGCGGCTGCGGCTGCGGGTGCAGCCATGGTTGCCGTTGCCGCGCCGGCTGGCGCAGGCAGCACGATGGCGTCGTAACAGGCCGCCTTGAGCGCTACATCGGTGAGCAACCTGCATTGGCGCATCTGCGCGACCGGGTCAGCCCAGGCCGCGCCGGCAACGCAAGCCAGCGCCAGCGTCAAGCCGCGAGCAGCGCAACTCACCGCCAAAGCGCTTGTCGTCATGTCGGGCTGGCCAGCAGTTTGCTCACGGCACGGGTCACCTGGGTCTGGATCATGCCCTTGAGGGTTTCGATCTTCTCGGCGTCGCCCAGGATGTTCCATGGGTCCGCGCCAACATTCTTTCCAGAGGCCGTGATGACCTTGCCCACCGTGCTGATCTCTGTGCGGACTACCTTGAGCGTCTTCAGGTCGATGAGTGCTGCTTGCAGGTAGACATAGGGTGCCAGATAGCCCGTGGTCTGTTCAGACCGACCGATACCCCGCAGCGAAGTGTCGCGATCGAGGTAGTAGCCCACGCCCTCGACCGAGCCCGAACCCAGCGTCAGCACGCCGGTGCTCAGCCGGGCTTCAGCACGATGTCGCGTTACGAGCACCAGGTGCGTGATGGCACTTTGGCGCAGCGGCTCCAGCAATTCTCCGGGCAGCGCAGCGCGGTCGCCGGTGACAAAGGCACCTTGGCGCGCATACACGCTGGCGTCAGTGATCTTCAGCGGCATCACCTTGGCCGTTTTGTCGGCCGCCATCACGGCACCCAGCACCGCGCGCAGCGCCGGCAGTTCCAGCACCTCAAAACCCAGCGGCGTGATGTCCACCGGGTTGTTGGCCAACAAGCTGCCGGTGGTGGCCTCGTGGCCGACAGCGCGCAGGCCATCGGCAATCAGGGAGATGGCTGCGTAGGTCCGCGGCGCTTCGTTTGCCAGCGCCGGCGGGGCCAGGCTGGCGCCCAGCACCAGCGCCAGCACGGCGCGTCTGAAATGGGAGGTGGACATGCTCTTGCTCCTTGGATGGGCCCGCAGACAGGGGCTGGGCAGACTGGTCAATGTCAGCCGCATTATGAAACCGCCACGGAAAGGCGCGCAGCCATGAAAAAACCCGGCGCCGTGAGGTCGCCGGGTTCTTGAAACAGGGGCCGGGTAGCGCCCCGGCCGCGCTTGCTTACATCTCGAAGCGGATACCCACGTAGTAGCGACGACCGATGGCGTCGTACACGTCCGCCGCGGTAGCTGTACCCGTGACGTTGCCAGGCACGCCACTCGGGATCAGCGGCGGCTTGGTGCCGAAGGCGTTGTCGATGCCCAGGTACAAGCGCGTCTTGCCCATGGTGTAGGACAGGTTGAGGTCGGTGTACGACTTTGCAGCCACACCCAGTGCATCGGGCTTCAGCGGTTTGCCTGCCGCGTCGTCAAACCCCGCCAGGAAGGTGTTGTCCAGCGACGACTTCGCGATATACGTCGTCTCGGTGGTCAAGCCCCAAGGCCCGATGTTGTAGGCCAGCCTGAGTGAGGCCTTGTCCTTGGCAGCACCGATCTCGCCGGCAAACGGGTCGCGATCGGAACCCGGCAG
>JANOLY010000127.1:0-5259 GCA_031420055.1 Burkholderiales bacterium
CGATGTAGGTCGCGATCTCCAGCAGGTCGTCCTGCGCGGCTGGAGAAAAGCTGACCTTCATTTCGCCATCGGACCCGACGCTTTCACGTCCGCAAGGCGCTTGCGCACCGCAGCGAACGCAGTCTTGGCTGGGATGCCGGCACCGCTGTCAACGCCGCGCTGAACGGCCCCGCGCAAGGCCTGTAGCTTCGCGCTCCGTAACTGTTCTCGGTCTTCCAGGGCCCGCAGACCGTCCCGCACCATCTCGCTGGCGCTGGCATAGCGGCCCTGCCGAATCTGGTCGCTGATGAACGATTCGAAATGATCCCCAATGGCGTAACTCGAAGGCATGGCGCTACCCGTTTCGATAGAAGCTGAAGTCACGACACTGTCAAACTTTGATAAATCGGGCAATGCGGCCGCGGCGCGACTGCATCACGCGCACAGCGCCCTTGTTAGCCGTGCGCGGCCGCGATGGCCTGCGCCAGATCGGCGATCAGGTCGTCGACATGTTCGATGCCTACCGACAGCCGCAGCAGATCCGGCGGCGCTGGCGTGCCCGCGCCTTCCACGCTGGCGCGGTGCTCGATGAGGCTCTCAACCCCGCCCAGGCTGGTAGCGCGCTTCCACAGTTGGGTGTGCGCCGCCACCGCAATGGCCGCAGCCTCGCCGCCGCGGATGCGCAACGACAGCATGCCGCCGAAGCCGCCGTGCATCTGCGCGGCGGCCACGGCATGGCCGGCGAAGCCCGGCAGCCCGGGGTACAGCACCTCGACCACGCCGGCATGCGCGGCGAAGTGTTCGGCGATGCGTTGGGCTGAAGCGCAGGCGGCGCGAACGCGCAGGTGCAGCGTGCGCATGCCGCGCAGCAGCAGCCAGGCCTCGAAGCTGCCCAGCGTGCCGCCCAGCTGGGCGCGTACCTTGCGCACGCGCTGCCAATGTTCGTTGTCCGTGCGCGTGACCAGTGCACCGGCGATCAGGTCGGAGTGGCCGTTGAGGTACTTGGTGGCCGCGTGCATCACGATGTCGGCGCCCAGCACCAGCGGCTGGCTCAGCACCGGCGTGGCCACGGTCGAGTCCACGGCCAGCAGCGCACCGGCGTCGTGGGCCGTCGTGGCCGCAGCGGCGATGTCGGTCAACGTCCACAAGGGGTTGGCCGGGGTCTCAATCCAGACCAGCTTGGTGCGGCCGGGCCGCACCGCGGCCTGCAACGCGGCCGGGTTGCTCATGTCGATGAGTTCGACGTCCAGCCCCCAGTGCGACGCGAACGTCATCAACCAGTTGCGCAGCGACCAGTACATCACCTGCGGGGCCAGCACGTGGTCGCCCGGCGCGAGGGCCTGGAACACCGCCGTGGCCGCGGCCATGCCGCTGGCAAACAGCAGCGCCTGCGCGCCGTGCTCAAGCTGGCACAGCACGGCCTCGGCTTGGTCGAAGGCGGGGTTGTCGGCGCGGGCGTAGACGCGGCCGCTGCGGTACTGGTTGTCGGGGTCGCGCAGGTAGGTGCTGCTGACGTGGATGGGCGGCGTGATGGCGCGCGTGGAGTCGTCTATCCAACCCAGTGCTTGCGCGCTGATGGATTCGGGATGCACGGTCTTGGGGTCCATGGGCGCAGCGGGGTTGGTGGCACGGGCCGCTTCATGGTACCCGCCGCGCGGGCCACAGCGGGCGGCTGCCGGCGGTGTCAGCGCTGAAAGGCGCCGGGTGCCCAGGTGGACCGCTGTGGTGGCAACACGCGCACGCCCTCGGGCCACTCGAACTCGGCCTGCGGTGCCAGGTTGCGCCCGGCCACGTTGCGCGGATCGATGCCGCTGTGGCGCCAAACCGAGTCCGGCGGCAGCTCGAAGGCGTACGTTGCGGCGTCGCGCAGCATGCCCAATGTGGCCTTGCGGTTGCCTTCGAAGCGCCCGGGCGCGCCGAGCCAGAAGATGCCGGGCCCGACCAGCAGGTTGTTCAGGGCCACCACTTCGGTGTCGCGCGGCAGGCGGTCGCTCCACACGCGCACGAACCAGGCCAGCGTGGCCTTGTAATTGATGAACGTGTTGTGCGCCAGGTGCAGCTTGTTGATGTCCCAGGTGCTGCCTTCGGAACCGTAAGCCACCATCACCCGGTTCTGGCTGTCGGCGCCCTGGCCAATGACGTTGCCGACCACGGTGGCCAGGCCGCCGGCCGGCAGGTCGATCTCGTAGGACGCACCACCGCGCTGGCCGTCGTGGATGAAGTTGTAGGCGATCAGGCTCTCCCGCGCCCGCGACTTGATCATGTGGCCTTCAAAGCCCTGCTGAAAGCGGCTGCCCGTCACCGTGAGCTTGCCGATGCGGCCGATGCTGAGCAGGTGGTGCAGCCCGCCTTCGACCTTGGGCGCCAGACCGAACAGGCTGCGCTGGATCTCGATCTCGGCGGCCGGGTCGTTGAGGGCGACGATGCCGTGTTCGTTGTCGTAGAAGGCACAGCCGATGAACTTCAGGCGCCCGCCTTCCTGGCGCACGCCGGACCCATCGGTGTCGCTGGCCCGCGCGCCACGGAACTCGATGTTCTCGATGGTGATGTCGCCGCCGCGCACCGTCCACAACGCCCGCCAGTCACCCGCCCTGCCAGCGCCCTGGATCACAGGGCGTTTGCCGACGCCGCGAAAGCTCAGGCGTCGGTTCTCGATGACCAGGTGCTGCCCCTTGTACTCGCCGGGCAGCAGCTCGATGGTGTCGCCGTCGCGCGCAGCCAGCACAGCCTGTTGCAGCGACAGCGGCGCGCCGTCTGGCCCGACAAGCAAGCGCTGTGCAGCCCAGGCGTTGCAGAGCGCGCCCGCCAAGCCCAGCAGCACCGCCAGGCCGAATGATCGAAGGGGTCTCCAGCGCATGGTGGGGGTCAGTGGCAAGCCATGGCCGGGAGTATCCCAGCAAGTCGGCGGCGTTCCGGCGCACAGGGGGCACGAAAGTCGCGCGGGGCATGAACGATGTTGTGCCGCGCGCGACCCGCACGGGTCAGAACGGCAACTCGACCCGCCTGTCCTTCCAGCGCAACACGGCCGACTTGGGGCCGATGCGCTCCACCGTCACGCCCGGTGCGGCAGCCTCGCCTTCGCGCACCACCTGGCCGTTGATCATGACGAAGCGGCTGCTCGCGTTGTCGGAGTAGATCGACCCGCCGATCGTCAAGCTTGGCCACTCGCGCCGTTGCTCGGCCGACAGCTCGCCCCAGGGCTGCGGCTTGGCCTCGGCCGGCACGGCGGGCTTCGCGGCGGGCCGCGGCACTGCCGACGTGGCGGGCGGTGGCGCCGCGCTCGGTGCGGCGATTGGGGCGGACACGACGGCCAGCGGTACCGGGCTCGGTGCCGCCGGTAGGGCAGGCGCTGGCGCGACAGCCACCGCGGCCCGCGGGGGTGGCGGGGGTGACGCGGGCGGCGCAGTCGCAGGCCCGACGAACCACAGCACCGCCACCGCCGCGCCCCCCAGCACGCCACCGGCAGCCAAGCCCCGCCACGCGGGTAGCCGCAGGCGCGATCGGGTCGGCGTTGGCACCACCAGCGCGGGCTGGGCGTGCACGCCGGGCACGGCGCCACGCTCACGCTCACTTTCCCGTTCGCGTTCGGCGTCGGCTCGGCGCAGGGCATCGAGGATGTAGGACATGGGGGGAGCGGCGCGGCTACGGGCGGTCCAGCCGCGGCTCGTCGACACCGGCGGCGCGGTTCAGGCGGATCAGCGTCAGCGGCCCGGCCACGCCGTCGGGCACCAGGCCCTGCGCCAGCTGGAAGGCTTGCACCTGGGTGCGCAGCGGTGTGCCCACCGCCACGGGCGCGGCGCGGTCCAGCTCGCCCTGCAGCCAGGCCAGGGCGGGCGCGGGCGGGGTCGACTCGACCGGCAGCCGCCAGCCCGGTGGCGCGCGCCACAGCGTGGCGAATTCGCCGCGCCAGACGGGCGCCAGCGCGCCCAGGCTCAGCACCCAGCGCGCGCTGCCGGCTTGCAGCGTGACGCGGTCGTCAGCCAACGCCACCAGCTCGGCATACAGCGTGTGGCCGGCCGGGTCACGCAACACCAGCAGGCCCGGCCGGTCGAGCTGGCGCACGGTGCCCAGCCCGTCGCCGCCGCGCCAACACAACACACCGGCGGTGGCCGCGGCTTGGCAGGGGTCGCCGTTGGCCACGGCCAGCCCCCAGCGCAGCGCCAAGGCACGCCAGGCCTGGGCCTCGCTGCGAAAGGCGCCCGCCAGCACGGGCGCAGCGTCGGTCAAGGGGGGGGCTGCAGCGGGCCGTGCTGCGGCCGATGCGGCTGGTGCGGTTGATGCGGCTGATGCGGCTGGTGCGGCGTCGAACAACCTGGGTGCCCGCCCTGGCAACCCCGCTGGCAACACGGCCGGTACCGCAGCCGACACGGCATCCGCCTGCGCAGCCCGGCCAGCAACAGCGGCTGCTTGCCAAGTCGCTACCCACCACCCCGCCAGTCCACCGACGAGCAGCACCGCGGCCGCGGCCAGCGGCATCCACGGCAGCCGGCGTTGGGTGGTGTCGCTGCCAAAGGCCTCGCGGGCCGCCTGGCGCAGCGTGGTCAGGTCCACCGTGGTGCGGCCCTGCGCGTAGGCGCCCAACAGGGCGCGGTCACACAACAGGTTGATGCGCCGCGGCACGCCACGTGTGAGCCGGTGCACTTGGCCAAGTGCTGCCGGCTCGAAGGGCAGCGACACGGCCACGCCGTCGACACGCCGCGCACCGGCCATGGCCCAGCGGTGTTGCACGTACTGCGCTGTCTGCGCGCTGTCCAGCGCCGGCAGGTGGTAGCGGGCAATGACGCGCTGGGCCAGCTGTTCCAGTTCGGGCCGGGCCAGCATGGTGCGCAGCTCGGGCTGGCCGATGAGCACGATCTGCAGCAGCTTGCACTCGGCTGTTTCCAGGTTCGTCAGCAGCCGCAGTTGTTCCAGCACGTCGGCCGACAGGCTCTGTGCCTCGTCGATGATCAGCACGCCCTGGCGGCCCTGGGCATGGCCTTGCAGCAAGAACGCGTTGAGTGCGTCGACCAGCTGTTTCAGGCTGGGTTCGAGGCTGGCGCCGCCAGGCGTCGCGATGCCGAACTCGTCGCACACCGCCTGCAGCAGTTCGGCCGCGGTCAGGCGCGGGTTGAAGATGTAGGCCACGGCGCAGTGCGCAGGCAACTGCTCCAGGAAGGCGCGGCAAACCGTCGTCTTGCCGGCGCCGATCTCACCCGTCAGCAGCACAAAACCGCCGCCCCCGCCCAGGCCATACAGCAGGTGCGCCAGCGCCTCGCGGTGCATCTCGCTCATGAACAGGAA
>JANOLY010000128.1:0-6184 GCA_031420055.1 Burkholderiales bacterium
GGTCGACCAGGTGCGCCGCCGTCTGCGCCATGCGCCGGGCCCCGCACGAGGGGCAGAACCCGCGCCGCTTGCAACTGAAGGCGACCAGCTTGTCGTGGCCGCAGTCGCCGCAGTGCAGGCGCAAGAAGCCATGCGCCAGGATGCCGCATTCGAGGAAGGCGTCGAACTCGTCCGAATTTTTTGATGAAACCGGCGCGCTGTTTCTTACCCGCAGCGTGCTGGTCTCGGGCAACCGGGGTTTGTCTTTCCTGGGCGCGCAAGTCAGCGGCGGGGCCATCAGCCGGGTGCGCATCACGTCGGGCGTCAACACCATCGCTGCCAATGGCCAGCTGGGCAACCCCAATGATGATGTGGTGGCCATGGACGATTTCATCTACGCCGAAGCTGTGGCTGTGACTGTGGCTGGGGCCATCCCGGAGCCTTCCAGCCTGGCGCTGGCTGGCTTGGCCATCGCAGGACTGGTGGCGCAAAGCCGACGTCGCAACCCGGCAGGCTGAGTGCCGCGCGCAGTACTGCGCCCACATAGGCTTGCTGCGGGTCCGGCTTCTGGCGGAAGCGCAGGGTGCTGACGCTGATCGCCGCCACCGGCACGCCATGGCCGCCCACGATGGCCGCGCCAAAGCACTGGATGTCGGCCTCGTTCTCTTCGTCGTCCACCGACCAGCCGCTGGCCTGCACAGCGTCCAGCTGCAAACGCAGGGCGTCCAGGGTGGTCACCGTTCTGGGTGTCAGGGCGGACAGCACCAAATCGGCCAGCAGGGCCGCGCGCTGCGCAGGGGGCATGCCGGCCAGGAAGGCCTTGCCCACGGCGGTGGAGTGCATGGCCACGCTGGCGCCGATGCGCGAGGCCATGCGCACCGCGCTGGGGCTCTCCAGCTTTTCGATGTAGACCATGCGGCCGCCACTGTGCACGGCCAGGTGCACGGTCTCGCCGGTGCTGTCACGTAACTGTTTGAGCGGCCTGTTTGAGCTTCGTTCAGCGCAAGCGACCGAAGCGAGTTCTCAGCGCTTTGCCTGCATGCCCTCAGTTGGCCGACCCCAACCACGTGGCCAACTTTGGAAACAGCAGCACCAGGCCCACGCCCACCAGCTGCAGCACCATGAACTGGACCATGCCGGCGTAGATGTCCTTCAGCGGCCACTGCGGCACCACTCCTTTCAGGAAGTAGGCCGACAAGGCCACGGGCGGTGACAGCCAGGCGGTTTGCAGCGTCATGGCCACCAAGGTGCAGAACCAGATCATGTCGATGCCGGCGGCCTGCACGATGGGCAGCACGATGGGCAGCACGATCAGCACGATGGGCACCCACTCCAGCGGCCAGCCCAGCACAAAGATAACGGCCAGGATGACGATCAGCATGGCCATCGGCGGCAGGTTCATGCCGGTCAACAGGCCGGCCAAAAAATCGGCGCTGCCCAACCGAGAAAAGACTGCGCCAAAAAGGTTGGACGCCACCACCAGCATCAAGATCATGCTGGACACTTCCAACGTCTGGTAGGCGGCGCGACGCACCTTGGCCAGCGTCATGCGGCCCGAGCCCAAGGTCAGCACAAACACCGCCGCGCAGCCCACCGCGCCGGCGTCGGTGGGCGTGGCAATACCGGCCAGGATCACCCCCAGCGTGGACAAGATGACCACGATCACCGGCAGCACGCCAATCGCCAGATCCTTGAGCACCGCCGTCATCGACGTGGCGCGCAATTCGGGCGGCAGCACGGGGCCCAGGGCCGGGTTGATCCAGCAGCGCACCAGGCACCAGGCGGTGAAGATGGAGGCCAGCAACAAGCCCGGGATGATGGCCGCAGTGAACAGGTCGGTGGCCGGAACGCCCACCACCGGCCCCATCACGATCAGCATCACCGAGGGCGGGATCAAGATGCCCAGCGTGCCGCCGGCGGCAATGGCGCCTGCACTCAGCTTGGTGTCGTAGCCGCTCTTGATCATGGCCGGCCCGGCCATCACACCCAGCAAGGTAACGGCCGAGCCGACGATGCCGGTGGCCGCCGCAAAGATGGTGGCCGTGATCAGCACCGCCAGGTAGAGCGACCCGCGCACACCCGACAGCAACTGCTGGATGCCGGTGAACATGCGCTCCATCAAGCCCGACTGTTCGAGCAGGAAGCCCATGAACAGAAAAAACGGGATCGACGCCAGCACGGTGTCTTTCATCACCGAAAAGGTCTGCAGCACCGCCAGGTCAAAGACCACCGGCCCCAGCGCGATAAAACCTGTAGCCAATGAAACGGCCCCCAGCGTGAAGGCGATGGGAAAGCCCACAAAAATGATCAGAAAGAGAAAGGCCAGTGCGACCAGGCCCAGTATTTCGTTGCTCATGCGGTGGCCTGCTCTTGCAGCGGTTTGGGTGCGTCAGGCCATTGGCCCGTGCGTGCGGCGTGAATGCTCTTGAGCAACTCGGACACGCCTTGAATGGCCAGCAACAGGCCGCTCAGCGGCATCACCAGCTTGAAGGGCCAGGCCAGCGGCTGCCACGGGCTGCTGACAAAGGTCTCGTTGGTGATGAAGGACTTCCAGAAGTAGCCTGAGCCGGTCCACAGGAAGACGGCGACAAAGGGCATGAACATCAACAGGTAACCCACGATGTCGATCCAGGCTTGAGTTTTCACCGACCAGCCGCCGTACCAGGAGTCGGTTCGGATGTGACCTTTTCGTTGCAGGGTGTAGGCCGCGCCCAGCATGAAAAAACTGCCGTACAACATGAACGTCATGTCGTAGGCCCACAAGGTGGGCGAGTTGAAGCCGTAGCGGGCCACCACCTCGTAGGTCAACGCCAGCACCATGGGCACGATGAGCCAGGCAAAGATCTTGCCTGACCCGATGGCAACCTGGTCCAACTGGCGTGCGCGGCGCACCAGGGCAGATTCGCTCAGTGCGGCGTTGTAGGCCATGAAAATCCTTCAAGGGGGTGACCCACCCCCAGGGCGGCACCGTGCGGGTGTCGCTCTGGGGTCTGGTGCGGCTGTCTGAGCGCTATTTGGCGTTGCCCGAGTCCAACGCCATGTTGTAGTAAAGGCCGTTGATGCGCGTCCAGTAAGGCACCACCGCGCGGGCAAAGGCGCGCTGCGAGTCCAGCACTTCCTTGAACAGCGGGTTGACGGTCGACTCCTTGTCGTAGATCACGTTGGTGGCCCGCACAAACTCCTTGAAGAACTCTTTGGGCGTGTCGTGGATGGTCACGCCGTGGTCCTTTTGCAGCTTGTTCATGGCCACCGCGTTGCGGTGCACGTTGAAGGTGTAGGTCTCGGCAATGGTGGCCAGCACGGCACCTTCCATCACCGCCTTCAGGTCGGCCGGCAGCTTGTTCCAGGTGGTCTTGTTGATCAGGAATTCGCCCACGTCGGTGGACTGGTGCATGCCTTGCAAGTAGTAGTGCTTGAAGACGTTGTGGAAGCCCAGGATCATGTCGTCGGCCGGGCCGATCCACTCGGCGGCGTCGATCACACCGCGCTGTGCGGCCGGCACGATCTCACCACCGGGCATGGCCACCGCGTTGATGCCCATCTCCTTGAAGATGGCGCCGGTCAGCCCGGGCGGCGAGCGGTACTTCAGCTTCTTCATGTCGGCGATGGAGTTGATCGGCGACTTGAACCAACCCAGCGGGTCGGGCCCCATCGGCTGCATCATGAAAGGCTTGACGTTGACCTTCAACCCGTCGTTGTAGAGCTTTTCATACAGTGCATTGCCGCCGCCCTGCATCAGCCAGGCCATGTGCGACATCTGGTCCATGCCGGTGCCGGCACCCGCCGCGGGGTTGGAAAACAGTGCAGCGGCGGTGTTTTTGCCGGACCAGTAGTGGGTCCAGGCAAAGCCACCGTCGACCACGCCCTTGTCCACCGCGTCCAGGATTTCGAATGCGTTGACCACGGCGCCGTCGGGCAGGATTTCCAGCTTCAGCCGCCCGTTGGACATTTTGTCCACGCGGTCGGCAAAGTTCTTCATCAGCTCAAAGTAGATGCTGGCCGTGGGCACCGCGGTTTGAATCTTCAAGCGGGTGGTGGCCTGCGCCTGAGCGCGGGTGGACACCGTGGCGGCCAGCGCTGCTGCGCCCGTGCCCAGTATGGTTCTTCTCTTCAAGTTCGTCATCATGTCTCCTTCACATCAAGTGAACAACGGGCGCCTGTGTGCCACCCACCTCATGCCCAGCGCTGAGTGTTCAGCGTCGTTGCACATCCTGTTTGATCATGTCTGCGGCCTTCTCGGCCATCATCACCACGGGCGCGTTGGTGTTGCCTGAAACCAGGGTTGGCATCACCGAGCCGTCCACCACGCGCAGCCCGGCCACGCCGTGCACGCGCAGGCGTGTGTCGACCACCGCGCCGGCCAGCGGGTTGGGCCCCATCGCGCAGGTGCCGCTGGGGTGAAAAATGGTGGCGCCGTTGTTGCGGCAGAACTCCAGCAAGGCGTGGTCATCGGCGGCATCGGGCCCGGGTTTGACTTCGCGGCGAATGAAGGGCTGCATCTGTGGGCTGGCGGCGATGGCGCGTGCGGCCTTCATCGCCGCCACCGCGGTGCGTTGGTCGAGCTCGGTCGACAGGTAATTGGGCTGCATCTCGGGCGGCTGCAGCGGGTCGGTGGACTTGATGCGCACGTGACCACGCGACTCGGGCCGCAGCTGGCACACCGACAGCGTCATGCCAGAAAACGGGTGTACCGCGCCGCCAGCCATGTCGGCCGAGAGCGTGGCCACATGGAACTGGATGTCCGGTGTGCAGTCATCACCCGTGCCGGCGTCATCCGTGCGGGCGTCATCCGTGCGCGCGTCATCCGTGCGGACATCAGCCGGCAGCGCGCGCATGAAACAGCCGCCCTGGTTGATGCCCACCGCCAAGGGGCCGCTGCGGTACAGCAGCCATTGCAGCCCCAGCCTTGCCCGGCCCCACCAGGATCGCAAGGCGTCGTTGGTGGTGGCTTGCGTGCACTCCAATGTCAGGCGAATCTGCAGGTGGTCCTGCAGGTTTTCACCCACACCGGCCAGCTCGCGTTGGATGGTTATGCCGTGCTGTTGCAGCAGCGCGGCGGGGCCGATGCCCGACAGTTGCAGCAATTGCGGCGACTGAATGGCGCCGGCACAGAGCAGGACTTCGGCGTTGCAGCGCGCCTCTTTTGAAACGCCACCTTGCAGGAAGCGCACACCCACAGCGCGGCCGTTTTCAATGATCAGGCCGGTGGCTTGCGCCTCGGTTTGCACTTGCAGGTTGGGGCGGCCGCGGGCGGGTTTCAGATAGCCCTTGGCGGTGCTCCAGCGCCAACCTTTCCAGGTCGTGAGCTGGTAGTAGCCAGCGCCTTCTTGCTGCAGGCCGTTGAAGTCTTCGGTGCGTGGCACACCCAGATGGCCGGCGCCTGCAATGAAGGCCTCGATCAGCTCGTCCTTGGCACCGATGTCCGACACCGCCAGCGGCCCGTCGCCACCATGGAAAGCGCTGGCGCCGCGCTGGTTGCGTTCGGACTTGATGAAGTAGGGCAACACATCGTCATAGCTCCAACCGGGGTTGCCTTGTGCAGCCCAGCGGTCATAGTCCTGGCGCTGACCGCGGATGTAGATCAGCCCGTTGATCGAGCTGGAGCCGCCCAAGGTCTTGCCACGTGGCCAGTAGATGCGCCGGCCGTTCATGTGGGGGTCGGGGTCGGTGTGGAAGCACCAGTTGTACTTGGGGCTCCACATCGTCTTGCCGTAGCCAATGGGCAGATGGATCCAGAATGAATCGTCGGCCGGGCCGGCCTCCAGCAACAGCACCCGTGTCGACGCGTCTTCCGATAAGCGAGCGGCCAGCACACAGCCTGCCGAACCGGCCCCAATGACGATGAAGTCGTACGGGCTTGTCATGTTGCGCAGGCGTTGGGGTAGCGTGAGATCCCTGGCCACTGATCTGGCCTGCGGTGATGCTAGATTTGTTAAATTCGGAACACAAGGTTCCATTTCATGTGTTTTCCCTGATGAAGAACCACACCATCCAAGCCCAAATAACCAACGCAGACGACGGCGCTTCTTTGTCGAGTTCGTCCTCGGGTTCGGCGGCTGCACGCAGCCTGGCCGTGCTGGCCGTGCTGGCTGGCGAGGGGCGTCCCATGACGCTGGCCGACCTGGCGGAGGATAGGCTTTTCAAACGCCCTTTTCCCTTCCCGACAGCACCCTGGACATGGCCGCCGACGCGCGTGAACCGGTCT
>JANOLY010000129.1:0-20417 GCA_031420055.1 Burkholderiales bacterium
AAACCATGTCGCGTTGATGGGCGACGCGGTGCACACCGCGCATTTCGCCATCGGCTCGGGCACCAAGCTGGCCCTGGAAGACGCGATCGAGCTGACGCGGCTGTTCCGCGACCACGGTAACGACATCGCCGCCGTGCTCGAGCGCTACCAGGCGGTGCGCGAGGTCGACGTGCTGCGGCTGCAGAACGCGGCCTGGAACGCCATGGAGTGGTTCGAGGTCGTGGGCACGCGCTATTGCGACCAGCTCGAGCCCGAGCAATTCATGTACTCCATGCTCACGCGCAGCCAGCGCATCAGCCATGAAAACCTGCGCCTGCGCGACATCGGTTGGCTAGAAGGCTACGAACGCTGGTTCGCGCGCCGCGCCGGCGTGGCTGTGGCCGACACCGCGCGCCCACCCAGCCCCATGTTCACGCCCTACACGCTGCGTGGCATGACGGTGCCCAACCGCGTGGTGGTCTCGCCGATGGCCATGTATTCAGCGGTGGACGGGCTGGCGGGCGACTTTCACGTGGTGCACTTCGGCGCGCGAGCGCTGGGCGGCGCCGGGCTGCTCTACACCGAGATGACCTGCGTCAGCGCCGACGCGCGCATCACGCCGGGTTGTGCCGGGCTGTGGAACGACGCCCAGCGCGACGCCTGGCAGCGCATCGTCGACTTCGTGCACGGCCAGTCGGCCGCCAAGATGGGCATCCAGCTCGGCCACGCCGGGCGCAAGGGCAGCACGCAACTGGGCTGGCAACGCGCCGACGAACCGCTGGCGGACGGCAACTGGCCGCTGGTGTCGGCGTCGCCGCTGCCCTATGGACCGCTGTCGCAGTGCCCGCGCGAGATGACGCCACAGGACATGGCGCATGTCACAGCCGACTTCGTGGCCGCCACGCAGCGCGCAGCGCAGGCCGGTTTTGACATCCTGGAGCTGCACTGCGCGCACGGCTACTTGCTGTCGAGCTTTCTTTCGCCGCTCACCAACCAACGCCGTGACGGCTATGGCGGCAGCCTGGCGCAGCGGGCGCGTTTTCCGCTCGAGGTCTTCACGGCCGTGCGCGCGGTGTGGCCTGCCGACCGGCCGATGTCGGTGCGCCTGAGCTGCCACGATTGGTTTCCCGGCGGCAACGCGGCCGACGACGCGGTGGCCATGGCGCGCTTGTTCAAGGCTGCCGGTGCCGACATCATCGACTGCAGTTCGGGCCAGGTGGTGCTGGACCAAAAACCCGTCTACGGCCGCATGTACCAGACGCCGTTTGCCGACCGCATCCGCAACGAGGTTGGCATTCCCACCGTCGCCGTGGGTGCCATCTCAGAGGCTGACCACGTGAACATGGTCATCGCCGCCGGCCGCGCCGACCTGTGCGCGGTGGGTCGCCCCCACCTGGCCGACCCGGCCTGGACATTGCATGCGGCGGCCCGCACGGGCCACGCGCTGCCGCCCTGGCCGCCGCAGTACCTGTCGGGCCGTGCCCAGTTCGAAGCCAACCTGCGCAAACGATGAACACCTCACCATTCCAGCACCACGCCGCCCGACACTTCGACTGGCAATGCAGCGACGATGGCCGGGTGGCCACGCTCACGCTGAACCGGCCGCAGAAGAAAAACCCGCTCACCTTCGAGAGTTATGCCGAGCTGCGCGACCTGTTCCTGGGCTTGCAACACGCCAGCGACGTGCGCGTGGTGGTCATCACCGGCGCGGGCGGCAATTTCTGTTCGGGTGGTGATGTCTTCGAGATCATCGAGCCGCTGACCCGCATGGCCGCGCCCGAGTTGCTGCGCTTCACGCGCATGACGGGCGAGCTCGTCAAGGCCATCAAGCGCGCCCCGCAGCCGGTGCTGGCCGCCGTGGACGGCATCTGCGCTGGAGCGGGCGCAATGATCGCGCTGGCCTGCGACCTGCGCCTGGCCACGGCCGCGGCCAAGACCGCCTTCCTGTTCACCCGCGTGGGTCTGGCCGGTGCCGACATGGGTGCCTGCGGCCTGCTGCCCCGGGTCATCGGCCAGGGTCGGGCCACCGAACTGTTGCTGACCGGCAGGGCCATGCGCGCTGACGAGGGCCTGGCCTGGGGATTTTTCAATTCACTGCATGGCGCTGAAGATCTGCTGGCCGCTGCCCAGTCGCAAGCGCGCGCGCTGGCCGACGGGCCGTGGTTTGCACACACGGTGACCAAGACCATGCTCAACCAGGCCTGGGCCATGGGTATCGAGGAACTCGTCGAGAGCGAAGCGCAGGCCCAGGCCCTGTGCATGTTGACGGGAGACTTCAAGCGCGCCTTCGAGGCCTACGCTGCCAAGCAGGCACCGCGGTTCGAGGGGAACTGATGTCGTCCCGCCTGAGCCACCTGGCGTTGCCGTTTTTCGACGACAACCACCGCGTCCTGGCTGCCGCTCTGGATGGCTGGGCGGCACAACACTTGGGCACTGTGGACCACCACGACACCGACGCCAGTTGCCGCCGCCTCGTCAAGACCTTGGGCGAGGCCGGCTTCCTTCGCCACGGCGTGCCCGCAGCCTTTGGCGGCGCGAGCCCGGCGCTGGATTCACGTGCATTGGTGGTGTGCCGCGAGACCCTGGCCCGCCACGATGGCCTGGCCGACTTCGCCTTTGCCATGCAGGGCCTGGGCAGCGGCCCCATCACGCTGGCTGGCAGCCCGGCGCTGCAGGCGCAGTGGCTGCCACGGGTGGCCCGCGGGGAAGCCATCGCGGCGTTCGCCTTGTCCGAGCCAGGCGCGGGCTCGGACGCGGCGGCGCTGGCGTGCAGCGCGCTCGAAGACGGCGACAGCTATGTCATCGATGGCGAGAAGACCTGGATCTCGAACGGTGGCATTGCCGACTTCTATTGTCTGTTCGCGCGCACGGGCGAAGGACCCGGGTCGCGCGGCATCAGCGCCTTCGTGGTGGCTGCCGACACGCCCGGGCTGTCGATTGCCGAACGCATCGAGGTGATGTCGCCGCACCCGCTGGCCCGCCTGCGGTTGAGCGCGTGCCGCGTGCCCCGGTCCAGCCTGCTCGGCGGGCCGGGCGAGGGCTTCAAGCTGGCCATGCGCACGCTGGACATTTTTCGCGCCTCAGTCGCCGCCGCCGCCCTAGGCATGGCCCGGCGCGCGCTGGACGAGGCCATCGCCCATGCCCGAACCCGGCCGATGTTTGGCCAACACCTGGCCGACTTCCAGCTCACCCAGGCCGCGTTTGGTGACATGGCCGCAGACATCGACGCCGCGGCACTGCTGACCTACCGCGCGGCCTGGGTCCGCGATGTGAACGGCGGGCGCAGCACCCGTGAGGCGGCCATGGCCAAGATGGTGGCCACGGAGAGCGCCCAGCGTGTCATCGACCGCGCCCTGCAGATGCACGGCGCAGGGGGTGTGCGCGTGGGCTCGGTGGTGGAGCGGCTGTACCGCGACATCCGCGCGCTGCGAATCTACGAAGGCGCCACCGAGGTGCAGCGCCTGATCATCGGGCGCGATCTGTTGGCGAGGTGAATCCCGCTGCTGCGCGACGCAGCGCGGGAGCGTCAGATCAGGGGTTGCCCAGAATCACCCACAGGCGCGCCACGTCGGCCACTCCATCGGTGCCCTTGACGCTGCGCAGCGTTTGCACCGCCGCGCCCTTGGTCTTGGCGTTCTGCAACTGGGCCATGCCCAGGCGCAGCTTGGCGTCCTCGGGGAAACGCAATCCCCCCTTGGCGATGCCTTGTTCGATGAGTTTGATGCCCGACTCCACCTCGCCCAGCGACACTTGGATGTAGCCGACCTTCACCAGTGCGTCGCCCGACTTCTGGGTCTGCGCGTCGGCGATCTGGGCTGTTGCGCTGGCTTTGGCGTCGCCTTCTTGCTTGACTGCGAGGTCACGCAGGCGCTGGTGGCGTGCGGCTTCGGGGCCGGTGCCCAACACGCCGGTCTTGAAGCCTTGGTCGGCGATGCGCCGGCCCTCGGTGGGCAGGCCAGCCTGCAGCGCCAACTGCGCCATTTCCATGAAGTCGTCGGTTTTGCTCAGCGTGCCACTGGCCAGGCGCAGCCGCATGACATCGAGTGCAAAACGGTCGCCAAAGCCAGCCTTGCGCGGCAGACGGCCCAGGTAGGCGTTCCAGTAGTCCTTCTTCGGGTAGTTGGCCAGCAACTTCTCCAGCGTACCGC
Organism: Burkholderiales bacterium; assembly: GCA_031420055.1. Classification (GTDB taxonomy): domain Bacteria; phylum Pseudomonadota; class Gammaproteobacteria; order Burkholderiales; family Burkholderiaceae_C; genus Rubrivivax. Next base: position 4,128 of record JANOLY010000129.1, read on the forward strand.
CGTAGCCTGCCATGTTGCCCGTGCGCTGCTGGGCGTCGGCCAGACGCAGCAGATCACCTTCGTCCGGGCGCCGGCCGGCCTGTTCGGCTGAGGCCACCGCCGCGCCTGCGTCGCGCGCAATCGCCGTGTAGTCGCCGCTGGCGCCTTGCAGAAAGCTCTGCATCTGCTTCACGCTGGCGCTGTTGTTGCCGGCCTGCACGGCCTTGGTGATCCACTCGGTGGCCCTGGCGTTGTTGCGCTGCTGTGCGTAGGCCGACGCCAGTTGCTCGGCGACCTGGCCCTGTTCAGCACCGGCCGCTCTCGGGTAGATCGCCTCCAGCGCCTGGATCGTGGTGGCCATGTCGCCGGCGCGCTGCGCGGCTGCCGCCTTCATGCGGTCTATGGTGAGTTGCTCTGCCGGCGTGCGGCCCGACACCGCTTCGGCTTCGCGCACCTTGGCCAGTGCTTCCCTGGCCTTGCCAGCCTTCAGCAATTCGGCGGCCTGCTGCAAGGGCCTGCCGACCTCGGGACGAAGGCCTTGGGCCTGCGCCAGCGAGAGGCTGGCGGCGGCAATCAACACCAGGGTCAGGGCGCGCAAAGTCTTCATGTTCAATTCAGGAACTGTTCGTTACCCACGATGCCGATTTTGGTGACGCCCAGGCGCTGCGCCGAGGCCATGATCATGGCGACGTACTTGTACGTAACCAGCTTGTTAGGTCGCAGATGCACTTCAGGCTGGTCGGCCAGCGCCGCCACGGCGGCCAGCCTGGACTCCAGCGTGCCACGGTCGGGCACGATCTCGCCGTTCCAGCCGATGGTGCCGTCGAAGTCCACGTCGATGCGGATGATCTCAGGCGGCTTCGGCGGGGGCGCGCTGTTGTTGGGCACGGGCATGTTCATCTTCACCGCGTGCGTCTGGATCGGAATGGTGATGATGAACATGATCAGCAGCACCAGCATCACGTCGATCAAGGGCGTGGTGTTGATGTCGACCATGACCTCGTCTTCTTCGCTTGCCGAACTGGTACTCATAGACATGTGATGCTCCCTAGTTCGCGCGCGGCGCGCTGCCGGCGGGAGGCTCGGTGATGAATCCCACCTTGAAGATGCCTGCCCGCTGGCAGGCCACGACCACGCGGCCCACCGACTCGTAGCGGACTTCGGAATCGCCCCGGATGTGTACCTCGGGCTGCGGTTCCTTGACCGACTCCAGCTTCAGGCGGTTGACCAAGGTCTCGTTGTCCCGCATGCGCTCCAGACCCCAGAAGACTTCGCCGTCGCGGTTGACCGCGATGATGATGTTCTCGGGCTTGGTCTGGGTGGGGATGTTGCGTTCCTGCGGCAGTTCGAGCTTGATGCTCTGCGTGACGACCGGGATCGTGATCAGGAAGATGATCAACAGCACCAGCATCACGTCCACCAGCGGTGTGGTGTTGATGGTGTTGTTGAGCTGATCCTCGCCATCTTCCGAGGCGGGGCCTACGTTCATCGACATTCGCTTACTCCGTTAGTGGCAGCAACGGCTTTGCTTGGGGCCAGGCCCGGGCGACGCCGCTCCCCGCGGGGGGGAAGGGGCGCCCGAAGGCGCCCGTGCGATGTCATCGCCTGCCGGCGATCAGTACGTTGTGCAGGTCGCCCGCAAAGGCCTTGGTCTGGTCCATCACGGCCTTGTTGCGACGCAGCAGCCAGTTGTAGCCCATCACCGCGGGTACGGCGACGGCCAGGCCGATGGCGGTCATGATCAGCGACTCACCCACCGGGCCGGCCACCTTGTCGATGGACGCCTGGCCGCTGATGCCGATCTTCACCAGGGCGTTGTAGATGCCCCAGACCGTGCCAAACAGGCCCACGAACGGCGCCGTGGAGCCCACCGTGGCCAGGATGGCCATGCCGGACTGCATGCGGCTTTGCACGCTGCCCACCGAGCGCTCGATCGACATGCCGATCCAGGTGTGCTTGTCGATCTGCTCGACCATGGTGCCCTCGTGGTGGTCGGCTGCCTTGATGCTCTGGTCGGCGATGAAGCGGAAAGCCGAACCCTCCTGCAATGTGCTCAGACCGGCCTTGACCGAACTGGCCTTCCAGAAGCTGTCGGCGCTCTCCTGCGCGCTCTTGAGCATCTGGCGTTGCTCGAAGAGCTTGGTGAAGATCACGTACCAGCTGGCCATGGACATGATGGTCATGGTCATCAGCGTGAACTTGGCGACAAAGTCGCCTTGGGCCCACAGGGCCTTCAGGCCGTAGGGGTTGTCGACGGCCTCTTCAGTGACCACGTTCGTGGGTGCGGTGGCTGCCGCCGGCGCCGCGGCAGCTGGCGCCGAGGCGGCCTGGGCAAAGGCCAGGGTGGGCAGGCTGAGTGCCAGCACAAAGCCGGCCAGCAGCGAGGCCAGCGACTTGGACGCCCAAGTGCGGGCCTGCAGGAATTGGTTCAGTGACATGGTTTCTCCAAGGGACAAGCTGACGCGGCCCGACAGGCCGCTCAATGGTGAGAGATCGGGGGGATGACGCAATCAGTCCGCGATCTTCCAGACGTACGTGATGCGCGCGGTGAGCTTTTCTGGCTTGCCGTCCAGGGTGCCGGGCCGGCCCTTGCAGGCGCGCACGGCATCCAGGGCGAGCCGGTCGAGCATCTTGTGCTCACGGGTCGGGCCGGAAGACTTTTCGACGGTGGCGTCGTTGATGACGCCGGTGGTTTCCATCGTGTACAGGATGGTCACCGCGCCTTGCGCTTCCGCGGCGCGGGCCTGGCGGTTGTACTCAGGCTTCTCGCAGGCGTTCTGGAAGTCGATCCTGGGCTCGGTGCGCACCGGCACACGCGGCGCGGCCGGCGCCGCCACGGGCGCCGCCACGGGCGCTGCGGGCGCCACGGTCACGGTCGTCGGTGGCGGTGCCACCTGGGTCGTGGTGATGGTGGGCCCCGGTGTCGGCGGCGGATTGACGTTGACTTCGGGCGGCGGCACGAAGGACGGTGGCGGCGGCGCGAACTTGGGCGGCGGCGGCAGGTTCTCGGGCGGCGGCGGCGGCGGCGGCTTCACTTCCTCGATGATCTTGGTCTCGATCGGGGCCTTGATGACCTCAATGAGTCGTTGCGCCAGGCCGTTGACGAGTGCCCAGCCCAGCACCAGATGCAGCGCCAACACCACGCCTATGCCGACCAGATGTTTGCCTGGTGTTCGTTGTTCTTGGGCGAAATCCACTCGACTCCTCCAGCCACCGTCGACCAATCAGGCTTGGTTTGTGGCATTGCAATTGACCCCTATCCGACCTGTCGAGCCGCCCGGCCCTCACAGGCCCGAGCGGCTGGACTATATCTCGGAGTTCAGCAGTTGCCAGGCTGGTCCTGTGTTCACGCGACAAGCTCCGCTGCCATGCGCAGGGCCCGCAGTGCGGCACCCAGGGCATCGGCGTCGTCACAGGCCACCACGGTGCGCTCGGGCATGGAGCGCAGCCACGTTAGCTGGCGTTTGGCCAGTTGGCGGGTGGCAGCGACGGCGCTGTCGCGCAGGCCATGTGGGTTGCCGCGCTCCAGCGCCGCCCAGGCCTGGCGGTAGCCCACGCAGCGCATGGCCGGCAGCTGTGCCGACAGGTCGCCGCGCTCGCGCAGCGTCTGTGTTTCGGCCACCAGCCCGGCTGCGAGCATGGCGTCAAAGCGCTCGGCGATGCGGGCGTGCAGCCAGCCGCGATCGGTGGGCTCCAGCGACACCAGCGGGAGTGCGGTTGCGCGGCTGACGGGTGCTTGCTGCGCATGCCAGTGCGACAGCGTGCGCCCGCTCAGCCGCCAGACCTCCAGTGCGCGCTGGATGCGCTGGGCGTCGGCGGGTGCCAGGCGTGCGGCGGTTTGTGGATCCACGCGCGCCAGTTCGGCGTGCAGTGCCGGCCAGCCTTGCTGTGCCGCTTCGGCGTCGATTTCGGCGCGCACCGCGGCGTCTGCCTGTGGCATGGCCGATAGCCCGTCGCCCAGCGCCTTGAAGTACAGCATGGTGCCGCCCACCAGCAGCGGCAGGTGGCCGCGTGCGCGGACTTCGGCGATCAGGCGGTGGGCGTCGGACACAAAGCGCGCTGCCGAGTAGACCTGAGTGGGCTCCAGGATGTCGATCAGGTGGTGCGCAACGCCGGCGCGCTCGGCGGCGCTGGGTTTGGCGGTGCCGATGTCCATGCCGCGGTAGACCTGGGCCGAGTCCACGCTGATGATTTCCAGCGGCAGCTCGGCGGCCAGGGCCATCGCGGCTGCCGACTTGCCCGCGGCGGTGGGCCCTGCCAGACACACGGCCAGCGGCTTCATGCCGGGCGCGAGACCATGTTGATGCGCTGCACCAGGGTCCAGGCCACCAGCGCCGTCAGCGCTGACCAAAACGCCAGCGTCACGGCGTAGGGCAGGAGGCTGCCGTCCAGAACGCGCCCCAACCACAGGCCGACCAGGAAGGCGGTGCCGGCCAGCGCAAAACCGGCCAGCGCCGAAGCCGCGCCCGCGGCCTGCGGAAAGGGCCCGACCGCGCCGGCCTGTCCGCAGGGCTGATGGACACCATGGCCAAACGCATACAGGCATTGCGCCAGCAGCACCGCCCCGGCCTGATGCACCCCGAGCGCGGCCAGCACCAACATGAGCAGACCCCCGGCCAGGGTGAAGGCGGCGCCGCGGCGCACCGCCCCGGCCATGCCCAAGCGGGGCAGCCAGTGCCTGCAAACGAAAGTGCCGGCCAGGTAGCTCAACGAGCCGACCGCCATGCACAACCCATAGGCGCCGGGCGACAGGCCCAGCAGTTCGATGTAGACGAAAGACGAGCCCGCCAGCATGGTGAACAGCCCGCCGTAGGTGCACGACACCAGCGCCGTCCAGGCCACGAAACCGCGGTGGCGGGCGATGTTGCGCCAAGTGCTCAGCAGCGGCTGCAGCCGGGTGGAGCGCGGGTTCAGGCGTGCCAGCGTTTCGGGCAGGCGCAGGGCGATGAAGAACAGCGTCAATGCACCGACGGCCGTCACAACCGCCAGCGCGGCACGCCAGCCCCAGGCCCAGGTGGCCAAGCCGCCGGCCAGTGGGCTGAGGATGGCGATAACGCCCAACCCCGACATGCCCCAGGACATCACCCGGGCGCCGTCCAGCGGCTCGTACAGGTCGCGCACCATGGCGCGCGCGCAGACCACGGCCGCGGCCATCGCCGCGCCCTGCATCGCCCGCCAGGCCACGAGCTGTTCGATGCTGCCGGCCAGCGCGCCGCCCAGGCTGGCGGCGGTGTACAGCGCCAGGCCCGTGAGCAGCACCGGACGGCGCCCGACCCGGTCGGCCACCGGGCCCCAGAACAGCTGGCCCAGGCCAAACGCCAGGATCAGGGCCGACAGCGTCAGCTGGGCTGCTGCCATCGAGGCACCCAGCGCGCGCGTCAGCGCAGGCAACGCAGGCAGGTAGATGTCGGTGGTGACGGGCTGCAAGCCCAGCAGCAGGGTCAGCGCCAGGGCCACCGTGCCTTGAGGCAAGCGGGGGACATCGGTGGGCGTGGCAGGGGCAGTGACAGGCATCGCGCTGAGGTTATCAGGCGGCCCGTGGCGTTCGGGTGCACGAAACAGCGCTTCGTCGCAAGGGCGTTGCCGAGCCCGCAGCGGGTCGCGCATCATGGGCGGGTCTTGAACTCCGGCATCACTGAATGAACCCGAACGCCTCCACTTTGGCCCTGGCCCTGTGCGCCAGCCTGTGCCTGGCCACACCCACCGCGCAGGCCCAGATGTTCAAGGACCTGGCGCTGGAAGCCTTGCACGTGGCCGGCAAGTCGGCCGAACTTCAACGCCTGGCCACGCAGCGCTTGGCAGCGCAGGCCGACGATGTGCAGGCCGTGCTGGCGCTGGCCGTGACGGCCTTGGCCGGTACTGACGCCAGCCCCCGCCGGGCCGCCTTGGCGCGGGCCGAGAGCTGCGTGCAGCGCCTGCCCCAGGCGGCGGCGTGCCACTATGCGCTGGGCACCGTGCTGGGGGTGCAGGCCATGTCCGAAGGCATGCTCAAGGCCGCGCGCAGCGCAGGCACCATCAAGACCGCCTTGACGCAGGCCCAGGCGCTGGAGCCCGGCTGGTACCCGGCGCGCAGTGCGCTCGTCGAGTTCTATCTCATGGCCCCAGGCATGATGGGCGGCAGCAGCGCCAAGGCTGCCGAGCTGGCGGCCGCGGCACCCGTGCCCGACCAAGCCCGCGCCCTGCAAGCGCGTGTGGCCTTGCAGGACGGCAAGGCCGAAACCGCACTGTCGTCGCTGGCGCCCTTGCTGGCCGTGGCCGACCAGGAACTGGCCGACGACGTGCGCCAGTGGGGCACCCAGGCGGCCTTCAATCTGGTCAACAACGGCCAGGCCACCAAGGCCCAGGGCTTCTTCGAGCGCTTGGCCCGGGAACGGCCCGGCCATGCTGTGGGCCCCTATGGCCTGGCCCGCGTGCGCACCGAGGCGGGTGCCTTTGACGAAGCGGTGAAGCTGTTCGAGTCGTCGGCCACGCTCAAGGGCGCCGATACCCTGCCCATTGACTACCGCAAGGGCATTGCCTTGCAGCAGGCGGGTCGCGTTGAGGCCGCCAAGCTGGCGTTCAAGACGTTTGTGGCGGCCGGCAAGGGCCAGAAGTCGTCGCTGGAAGATGCGCGCAAGCGGCTGGATCAACTGGGGGGCTGAGCCGCTGCGCCGCGCCAGGCGCGGGGTTGAAAGGGGTCGCTAAAAGCGTTCGTCATCGCGCAAGTAACGCCACTGGCCCACGGGCAGGGCGCCCAGGGCGACGCTGCCGATGCGCACGCGCTTGAGGCCCAGCACCTCCAGCCCCACCAGCTCGCACATGCGCCTGATCTGGCGCTTGCGGCCTTCGCGCAGCACGATGCGCAGCTGCTCCTCGTTCTGCCAGCTCACGCGCGCCGGGCGCAGCGCCACACCGTCGAGTTCCAGACCGTGGCGCAAACGCGCCATGCCTTCTTCGGGCAAGGGGCCCGGGCGCGTGTGGCGCACACGCACGAGGTATTCCTTCTCGGCGCGGGTCTGGTCGCCGACCAGCAGCTTGGCGATGCGCCCGTCCTGGGTGAAGACCAAGAGGCCGGTGGAGTCGATGTCCAGCCGGCCGGCCGGCGCCAGGTGGCGCAGATGGCTGGGGTGGTAGTCGATGCGCGAGGCGTCGCCCGACCAGCGGTGCGCCGGCTTGACGAGCATCACCGCTGGCTCGTGGCCGTCTTCGGGCTGGCCGCTGACATAGCCCATGGGCTTGTGCAGCAGCACCGTCACCAGCCGCGCCTGGGTGGCGCGGGCGCGGGCGTCGATGTCGATGAGCGCGTCGGGCTCCACGCGCTGGCCCAGCACCACCGTGCGGCCGCCGACACGCACGTAGCCGGCCTCTATCCATTCATCGGCCTCGCGGCGCGAGGCCAGGCCGCGCTCGGTGACGAGCTTGGACACGCGCACGCCCTCGGCCGCGGGCTTGTCGGCGGCTGGCAGGGGCCGGGCGCGCGCCGTGGGGCCGCGGGGCGGGGCCGGTGGCCGTGTCGCCGCGGGTGTGGCTGGTGTTGCGGCTGGTGTTGCGGCTGGTGGTGCGGCTGAAGGTGCGGCTGAAGGTGCGGCCGTGGCAGGCACGTCGCGTGGCGCGGCGTGGCCCGGGGCGGGCCGCGGTGCGGTCAAGGCCCGCACAGGTCGGCGGTACGGGTCGCGCTCGGGCACGCGGGTTTTGATGGTGAGTTTGGGGCGATCGGCCATGGCTTGATTTCACCATGCGTGCGGCGCGCATCGCGCCATCCCCTTGAAGTTCACACAAAGCATGCCGTGGGCCTGCAAGGTATCGTGCTGGCCAAGCGACTGGAGCCGATGATTAAACGCCTTGTTCAACTCGTGCTGGCCTGCCTGGTCGCAGGGGGTGGCCTGGTTGTCGCAGCACCGCTGAAGCCGGCGCTGCAGTCCGAACTGGACCGCGCGGTACTCGAGTACGCCTCGGGCCGCATGGTGTCTGCCCGCACGGCCTTTGAATCCTTGGCGCGGCGAGGCGTGCCCGCCGCCCAGTACAACCTGGCTGTAATGCACCTGCGCGCTGAGGTGCCACGGCCCGATCGGGCCCAGGCCCGGCGCTGGCTGGTGCGAGCGGCGGAGTCGGGCTTTGTCACGGCGCAGTTTGCGCTGGGCCAGGGGCTGGAGAACGGTGACTTTGGCCCCCGCGACCTGAAGGCGGCCCATGACTGGTACGAACGCGCTGCGCGCGCCGGCAGTGCCGACGCCCAGCTGGCCATGGGCACGGCGCACTACCTGGGCCGCGGTCGCGCCAAGGACGCACTGCTGGCGGCGCAGTGGTACCGCGAGGCCGCAAAGGCCGGTGACGTGGGCGCCATGTACCTGCTGGCTGCCATGTACGAACAGGGCGACGGTGTCGAGCCCGACCTGCGCCTGGCCCGCTACTGGTACGACCTGGCCGCGCGCGGCGGGGATGAAGCCGCGCCGGCCAAGCTCATCGAGGTCGATGCCCGCATCGCCCGGCAGGGCAGTTGAAGCCGCCGCGGCCCTACAGCACCACGCGCACCAGGGGGTGGGTGCTGAGCGTGCGGTACAGCTCGTCGAGCTGCTCGCGGCTGGTGGCGGTGATGGTGAGCGTCAGCCCCAGGTACTTGCCGCCTTTGCTGGGCCGGCGCTCCACGGTGCTGGTGTCAAAGCCGGCATCGAAGTGCCGCGCCACGGCCACCATGGCCGCCTCGAAGCCATCGACCTGCGCGCCCATCACCTTGATCGGGAAGGCGCTGGGGTAGGTGATCAGGCTGTCGTCGGCCACGGCGCAATCACACGCTCATCGTTTGCTTGGCGCGTTGGTAGGCTTCGAACAGCTTGGCGTAGACCGGGCCGGGCTTGCCGCGCAGCGCGCCGTGACCCACCAGCTGGTTGTCGATGCGCGTTACCGGCAGCACCTCTTTGGTGGCCGAGCTGAGCAGCACCTCGTCGGCTGACATCACGTCGGCTTCCGCGATGGGGCGCAGGTTGTAGGCCACGCCGCAGTCCTCGCACAGCTCGCGCAGCAGCTCCACGCGGATGCCTTCGAGCACGTGGTCGCTCTTGGGTGGGCCCAGCAGCGCGCCTTCGTGCACCACCCACACGTTGCTGGCCGCGGCCTCGGTGAGAAAGCCGTCGCGGAACATGTTGGTTTCCATGGCGCCATGGTCGGCCGACATCTGCCGCGCCAGCACGTTGCCCAAGAGGCTGATGCTCTTGATGTCGCCGCGCTCCCAGCGGAAGTCGCGTGCCGTGGTGCAGGCCACGCCGGCGTGGCGCTGCTCGGCGCTGGCTTGCTTCATGGGGTTGCTCATCATGAAGACCGTGGGCGTGATGCCTTGCGGCATGACATGGTCGCGTGGCGCGACACCGCGGGTGACCTGGATGTAGACGAGCTGGTCATCCGCGCCGGTGGCCGCCAGCGTGCTGGCCACCAGGTGGCGGCTCAAGGCCAGCCACTGTTCGCGCGGGTGCGGGGTGGTGATGCGCAGCTTGGCCCGCGAGCGCGCCAACCGTGCCATGTGTTCGTCAAAGCGAAACAGCCGCCCGGCGTACACCGGCACCACCTCGTAGATGCCGTCACCGAAGATGAAGCCGCGGTCCATCACGTTCACGCTGGCCTGCGACAGCGGTTGGTACTGGCCGTTCAGGTAGCAGGTGAGATCGGTCATGGTGTACGCCGCGATGGAAGTGGAAAGAATTGTGTCACGCGGGCGTCGCGCGCAGCAGGCCGAGCGGTCTGCTGGGCCTGCGTGCTCAGTCCAGGCCCACCCCGTCGTACACCTCGCCCCAGGGCAGGCTCAGACCCAGGCCATCGAGTTGCAAGGTGGCGCCGCGTGGCCACGGCGCCAGCTCTGACCATTCGGCATCTGCCGGCACACGGTGGCAGACCCAGGCGGCCTGCTCCAGGCTGGACAGCAGCACGATGTGTTGCAAGCCCGGCAGCTTGCGGTAGGCGGTGAGCTTCTGGCCGCGGTCGAAACGTTGCGTGCTGGGGGACAGCACTTCGACGATGAGGCGCGCCCGGCTCAACTCCATGGTGCTGGTGGGGTCCTCCGAAGGACCGCAATGCACCAACACGTCGGGGTAGAACATCGCATCGGCGGCCTCAACGCGCAATCGCATGTCACTGGCCAGCGCTTCGCAAGGTGACCCGCTCAGCCGCTGGTGCAGCGCAATGGTCATGTTGCGTATCAGCCGCGAGTGCGTCTGGCTGCCGCCTGCCATGCCCCGCGCACCGTCACCCTGCACGGCGTAGATCACGCCTTGGAGGTACTCATGTTTGTAGCGGCTGGCGTTCTCCAACACCAGGTAGTCTTCTAGCTCGATGTAGGCGAGTGCCTTTTCAGCGATGACCATCGTGATCTCCTCGCCGCAGCGGTGCTTCCCGGAATTATGCCCAGCAACTCACTTGATCCACAGCCGGATAGCGTCCCAGGCGCGGCCAAAGATGCCGGCCAGCTCCACGGGTTCCAGCACCACCAGCGGCAGCGTGGCCAGCGCGGCGCCGCCCGTGCCGGTGATCTTGATGCTGCCCACACGCTGCCCGGCGACGAGCGGCGCCACCAGCGGGTCGGTGCGCTCGATGCTGGTCTTGGCCTTGTCGCCCTCGCCCTTGGGCACACTCACGAACAGCGCGCCAGGCACGCCCAGATGCGCCAGGGCCGTCTTGCCCTTCCACACCGGTACGCTGACTACCGCCTTGCCGGCTTCGAACAAGCGCACGGCGTCCCAGGCCTGCCAGCCCCAGTTCAGCAGCTTTTGGCTTTCGGCCGCGCGGGCTTCGCGCGACGCCGTGCCCAGCACCACGCTGAGCAAGCGGCGCTTGCCGTTGGGCATGTCGCGCACGGCGCTGGCCACCAGGCAGTAGCCGGCGGCTTCGGTATAGCCGGTCTTCATGCCGTCCACCGTGGCGTCGCGGCCCAGCGGCATGTTGCGATTGTCTTGCTTGATGTTGTTGTAGGTGTACTGGCGCAGGCTGTACAGCGGGTAGAAGTCAGGGTGCTCGGTGATGATGCGCGCGGCGATGCTCGCCATGTCGCGTGTGCTGCTGTAGTGGCCAGCTTCGCTCAGGCCCGCAACGTTCTTGAACTGCGTGTTCTTCAGGCCCCAGGCCTGGGCCTGGCGGTTCATCATGGCCACGAACGCTTCAACGCTGCCCGCCACACCTTCGGCCAGGGCCACCGAGGCGTCGTTGCCGCTTTGTACGATCATGCCGCGCAGCAGTTCGCTCACCCGGGGGCTCATGGTGGTGTCGATGAACATCAGCGATCCCCCACCCACGCGTTCGCCCCAGGCGCGCTTGGACACCGGCAGCGACTGCTCCAGGCTCAGCTTCTTGTCACGCAGCGCGTTGAACACCAGGTAGGCCGTCATCAGCTTGGTCAGCGAGGCCGGGTCGGCCTGGCTGTCGGCGTCGCGCTCGGCCAGCACCTGGTTGCTGGCCAGGTCGATCAGGATGTACTGGCGCGCGGCGACTTCGGGCGGCTGGGGCGCTTGGGCAAAGGCAGTGACGGCAAAGGCGGTCAGGAAGGCAGCGAGCAGGGTTCTCATCGGTTCTCAGTTTGGGGCGCGTGGGGCCCACGCGCCGGTGACGATTTGTTTGAGCAGCGCCAGCTGCCCGTGAAAGAAGTGGCCACTGCCCGGCACCACCACCACAGGCAGTGCCTGGGGCCGCGCCCAGTCGAACACCGCGGCCAGGGGCACGACTTCATCGATCTCGCCGTGCACGACCAGCGTGTCCTTGGGCACGGCGGCCATCGCAAAGTTCACGACCGCTGGGCCGACCAGTACCAGCCGCTCGGCACCCGCCCCGTCACTCAGGCGCGCCGCGGTCTGCGAGGCCACGTAAGCGCCGAATGAAAAGCCGCCCAGCACCAGCGGCAGGCCCGCCATGCGGTGGGCGGCCACGACGGCCAGCGCGTCTTCGACTTCACCGCGGCCTTCGTCCCAAGTGCCCTGCGAGGCACCGATGCCGCGAAAGTTGAAGCGCACGCTGGTGTAGCCCAGCTGCACCAGGCTGCGGGCCAAGGTCTGCACGACCTTGTTGTCCAGACTGCCGCCGTGCAGCGGATGCGGGTGGCACAGCACCGCCAAGCCACGCGGGCTGTTTTCGGGCGGGTTGTCGATGGCGCATTCGATGTTTCCGGCGGGGCCGGCCACCGTGCTGCGCAATGTTCGCGCGTTCACTGGTGCACCCTCGCGCTGCGCGCGGTCCCGCCAAGCGGGACGGAGCGCTCCCTTCGGAACGGCCGGGCGGGAGCGCTCATGGCGCCGCGTTCAGGGCCCCACCTGGGCTGGCAGCAGCAGGCGCTCGACCACGCGGTCGCCCAACAAATGCGAATCGACGATCTCGTCGATGTCCGACGAATCAACGTACGTGTACCAGGTGCCCTCGGGGTAGACCACGGCCACCGGGCCACCGGCGCAGCGGTCCAGACACCCCGCCTTGTTGACGCGCACACCACCCGGGCCCGCCAGGCCTTCGGCCTTGACGCGGGCTTTGCAATGGTCAAACCCCAACTGCGCGGACTGCAGGGCGCAGCAGGCCTCGCCGCTTTGGCGCTCATTCAGGCAAAAGAAGATGTGGTGCTTGTAGTAACTCATCCGTGGGATTGTAGGCAGCGCCCCTCTGCCCCGCCGCATCTGCCCCGCCGCATCAGCCCCGCCGCCCCAGCCGCGACAGCAGCCAGGCCATGGCGGCATACGGCCACAACCAGCCCACCCACTGCGCCAGGCCGTGGAAGCGAGCGAACTGGCCCTGCTCCCAGGCCTGCAGGCTTTGCGCGAAGTACGGGTCGTCGGGCGCATGGGCCACGCCCACCACCAGCCCCGTCAAGGCCACCAGGGCCAGGCCGACCACCACCGGGCGGCGCACGGGCGCCAGCAAAGCGGCCAGCAGCAAGCCCACGCCGAGCGCCTGCGGTGTTCCGGGTGCGACCCAGGCGGTGGCGTGCTGCGGGCCGAAGTTGAGCAGGGTCGACAGCGTCATGCCGGTTGCGGCCAGCACCAGCGCGCCGGCCGCCATGGCCACCCGGCGCCAGCCGGGGTTCATCACGCTGTAGGCCAGCAGGCAGGGCGCAAGCAGACCCAACGTGGTGATGCCGGCCTCGGCCAGGGGTCGCAACGGCGCGGTGGCGGCGTCGGGCGCCGCCAGCAGCCGGTACAGGTCGTCGGCCCAAGGCACGCCTTCCAGCAGGTCCTGCCCGGTCTCACGGAGTCGCTCGCTGACCTGGCCCAGTCCCAGCGGCACCGGCGCGGGAAAGAGCAGCCCCACGGGCCACAGCGCCAGCAAGGCCAGCGCGCCGGCGCTGTCGCGCAGGAACCAGCGTTCGCGCAGCGTCTGCCAAAGCGATCCACCGCCCAGGCCCAGCCAGGCCAGGACCAGCACCGCACCCAGCGCGGCGCCGGCGCTGTTCATCGCCAGGTCGCGCAGCGAGGCGTGGCGGCCGGGCAGGAACTGCTGCAGAACTTCGCAGCCATAGGACAGCGCGGCCGGCCCCAACACCGCGGCGGCCAGCGCATGCGCCGCCCCGCCGCCGCTGCGCCGCACGGCGATGCCGATGAGTGCGCCCAACGGCAGATAGCCCAGCAGGTTGAACCACAGGTCGTAGGGCAGCACCCAGCGGGGCCAGGGCAGGGCCAGCATCGCCCACACCGCCTGCCCAGGTGGCCAGCGCCAGCCGGTGAACGGGTACAGGCTGGCGTATACCACCAGGACTGCGTAGACCGCGGCCAGCGGTGTGGCCGAGCTGCGGTGACGCGAGCGAGCGGCCATGGCGCAGTGCCCTAGAAGGGCTTGACGACCACGAGCACCACCGTGGCCGCGAACAACAGCACCGAGACCTCGTTGAAGACTCGGTACCAGCGGTGGCTGCGCCGGTTGGTCAGGTGTTCGAAGCTGCGCAGCAAGGAGCGACAGACGTGGTGGTAGCCAATCACGCCCACCACTAACAGCAGCTTCAGGTGCATCCAGCCGCTGCCCGGGCCGCGGCCCACACCATAGACCAGCCACAGCACCAGCCCCAGCGCCAGCGCAGGCACCATCAACAGGCTGCTGAAGCGGTAGAGCTTGCGTGCCATCAGCAGCAAGCGTTCGCGTTCGGCATGGCTGTCAGGCGGCACCATGGCCAGATTGACGAACAGGCGCGGCAGGTAGAACAGAGCGGCAAACCAGCTGGCGACAAAGATGATGTGGAACGCCTTGACCCAGAGGTACGCTGAACTCATGGGCAAGATTATCGGGCGCTGATCTGGCGGCGAAAAAAAAGGCCTCGGCACGGGGCCGAGGCCGGCAAGCCTTATCGCTGTCTTGACGGTAAGGCACCTGCTCAGGGAGGAAAAGCAGGGAACAACGGCCTTGCGGCTATCATTCAAAGTCAACTCTAGCAGAGTGGTTTCAGGCCCGCCACAGTGGCTTTGCCGGGTGCGCGCAAGTCGGTTGCCAGCCTGCAAAAACCAGCCGTGCACCTCCCAGCGCCTTACCCCGCCAGCCGCCCGCGCCGACTGCGCCGCGACGCCGCCACCCGTGCCCTGGTGCGCGAGCACCGGCTGGCACCCGAGGACTTCATCCTGCCGGTGTTTGTGCTCGACGGCCAGGGCCACAGCCAGGACGTGGCCAGCATGCCCGGTGTGCAGCGCCGCAGTGTTGACGGCTTGTTTGCGGTGGCCGAAGAGTGCCTGCAGTTGGGTGTGCCGGTGATGGCGCTGTTCCCGGTGATCGAGCCGCACTTGAAGACGCCCGACGGCCGCGAGGCCACCAACCCCGACGGCCTGGTGCCGAACGCGGTGCGAGAACTGAAGAAGCGCTTCCCCGAACTGGCGCTGCTGACCGATGTGGCGCTGGACCCCTACACCAGCCATGGTCAGGACGGGCTCATCGACGACACGGGCTATATCCTGAACGACATCACCGTGGCCGTGCTGCGCCAGCAAGCCCTGCTGCAGGCACAGGCCGGCGTGGACATCGTGGCCCCCAGCGACATGATGGACGGGCGCATCGGCGCCATCCGCAACACGCTGGAAGAAGCCGGCTGCATCCACACCCGCATCATGGCCTACAGCGCCAAGTACGCCAGCGCCTTCTACGGCCCCTTCCGCGACGCCGTGGGCAGCAAGGGCAACCTGGGCAAGAGCGACAAGCAGGCCTACCAGATGGACCCCGGCAACAGCGACGAAGCCCTGCGTGAAGTGGCGCTGGACATCGCCGAGGGCGCCGACATGGTGATGGTCAAGCCCGGCATGCCCTACCTGGACATCGTGCGCCGCGTGAAAGACCACTTTCGCATGCCGACCTTCGTCTACCAGGTCAGCGGCGAGTACGCCATGATCAAGGCGGCTGCCGCCAACGGCTGGCTGGACCACGACGCCGTGATGATGGAGTCGCTGCTGGCCTTCAAGCGCGCCGGTGCCGACGGCGTGCTGAGCTACTTCGCGCTCGACGCCGCGCGGCTGCTGGCGAACACGGGCCGCCGGCGCTGATGCGTGTCTTCCACATCAGCGCCGAGCATTTTGCCGAGCTCGACGGCTGGCCCGAAGAACTGCCGGCGCACGGCTTCCTTTGGCTGGGCAGTGAGCGTCGCGAATTCGAGGTGCAGGCGCCCGAACTGCAGCAGGCCCTGCACCGCTGGGGCGCAGGGTCACTGGTCGACCTGCATGTGTCTGACCTGCTGAACAACCAGTTGCCCAGCCATTTCGACAACACCTCGTGGTACGACCTGCTGGTGTTTCGCCGACTCGCTGCGGGCGTGGGCAGCGTGGCGGCGCTTCTCGACGGCGTCAAGGGCACGGCGGCGTCGGCGCGCCAAGCGCTGGCCGCCATCGACACCAGCCCGGTGGGCTTTGCCGTGTTCGACCGCGTACTGATCACGGTCCACCCCACCGACTGTGCCGTGCTTGACTACTTTGCCAACCGCCTGGCCGCTCAGGGTCAGCCCGGCGACGGCCGCGGCCTGGCGCGCTTGCCCGGCAGCCCGGCCGACCTGATGCTGCGCATGGTCAACCACATGGTCGACAGCTACCTCGACCTGCGCCGCTTGCTCACGCGCCAACTGGGATTTTTGCAGCAAGAACTGCTGGACCCGCGCAGCCGATTCGACGACTGGCAGGCGCTGCTGGATTCGCGCAACGCCCTGCACCTGCTGGAAGACACCTGCGAGGACCAGCGCAGCGCGGTGCAGGAATGGATCGATGCCCTGGACGAGTGGCCCGACGAGGCCGACCGCGACCGCCAGCGCGAGCGTGAGCTGCTGCGCGTGCGTTCACGCGACGTGCTGGAGCATGTCGAGCGCGTGCTGGGCCATGTGCGGCGCCTGGAGCACAGCGCCGAGTCGGCGGTGCA
>JANOLY010000130.1:0-3944 GCA_031420055.1 Burkholderiales bacterium
GGTGCGCGGCCCCAGGGCTGCTTCGAAGTCGCGCAGGTGGGTGCGGTTGGTGGTGCCCACCTCCACCAGCCGGGCGCCGGCGCGGCGCATGATGTCGGGGATGCGGAACGCGCCGCCAATCTCGATCAGCTCGCCGCGGGACACCGGCACTTCCTTGCGGTCGGCCAGCGCGGCCAGCACCAGCAGCACGGCGGCGGCGTTGTTGTTGACGGCGGTGGCGGCCTGTGCACCGGTGAGTTCGCGCAGCAGGCCTTCGACGTGGTCGTCGCGGTCGCCGCGTGCACCGGTGGCCAGGCTGTACTCCAGGTTGCTCGCGCCGCGCATCACGGCCAGCACGGCCTCGATGGCCTCGGGGGCCATTACCGCGCGGCCCAGGTTGGTGTGCAGCACCGTGCCGGTCAGGTTGAAAACCGGGCGCAGCGCCCAGGCGGCTTGCTGCTGCAACGTGTCGCGGCAAGTCGCTTCGAAACTTGTCACCTCGAAGGGCAACTGCGGCGACTGCGCTCGCCAGGCGTCCAGCCCACCGCGTGCCACCGCCAACACGGCCGCCCGACCGTGTTGCTGCACCAACCCGCGCAGCGCTGGGCTGTCGAGCAGCTTGTCCATGGCGGGTGGGTGGGCGACAGCGGCGGTCATGGCAGTGCCTGGAGTTGACTGGCGGAAGGGGGTGGGAGTCGAACCCACCTGGGACCGCGGAGCAGCCCCATCCGGTTTTGCAGACCGGACGCCCCACCGGGGGACGATCCTCTTCCAATGTGTGCTGGTGCGATCAGGTGATCAACACCTTGCGCGGGTCGCGCCGGAAGTGGCGCCCGATCTCGTCGCGTTTGGTCAATCCGATCTCGTCAAAGTACTCTACCAGCGGCATCGACAAGTGCCGGCTGATGCCGGTGGATTCACGCAGCGCCTTCACGTTCAGGCGCTTGTGGGGGTCTGCTTCGGCCAGCGCGTAGGCGCGTGTGGCCAGCTCCAGCAGGTGGGGCGTCTGGATGAAGTATTCGGCGCCCATGGGGTGAACGGCGCCCATGCGCTGCAGCCGCTGCATCAGGCGCAGCACGGCGTCCTTGCGCAGCGTGCGGTCGCGCAGCAGCATGTCGCTGAAACGCGGCGGGTGGATGCCACCTTCGTCCAGCCAGGGCTTGAGCCGTTCCCACATCACCTTGTCAGCACCTTGCAACGAGGCGTCGTGCCCGGGCAGTGCGTGGTGGGCGCCACTGCGCTTGAGCGCGCCGTCCTTGACCAACTGGCGCAGCAGCGGCCCGAACAAGGTCGCGGTGGGCTTGTCACGCACGGCACGCTGCAACTGCTCCTGGGTCAGCCCGGGGCTGTCGGGTTGCTTGCGGTGAAAGGCCGCCAGGTGGCTGGTCAGTGCGCTGGCGTAGCGCTCGATCTGGCCCGGTGCAAACAGCAGCCGCTGAGCCCCTTCAGCGATGCTGCGGTGGGGCACGCTGGCCCACAGCGTCTGACGCTGGGCGTCGTTCAGGTTCCACTGGGTGGCGAAAGCCTGGGCGTCGATGCCGGCGACGGGTTGCAATGCCAGCAAGGACGCCAGAGTCAGCGCGGGAGTGGCTTGGTCCATGGCAGCCAGTGCCTCGATGCGTTGGTTGCGCCGGCGTCGGGTCAGGGGTGCAAAGGCATCGACCACGGTGCCGCCGCCCACCGTGCGCAGGGCCGACTGGTCACGCAGGATGAAGCGGTCACCGTGCAGCGCGCCGATGGGGCGGTCCAGCTCCAGTTGCACCCAGGCCTGCGCACCGGGTTGCAGGCTCTGCCCTTCCAGCAGCGCCACCCGGGCGCCCACGTCTTCGGCGCCCAGGTGCAGGTGCACGGGGGTCCAGTGCGCCAGGGCCTTGGCTTCGCTGGCCAGCAGCTGCAAGCGGGCGTCCAGGCGTTGGGTCGGTGCGTGCAGGGGCGGGGCCAGCACCCAGTCACCGCGGCGCACGTCGTTCTTGTCGACGCCGACCAGGTTCAGCGCCAGCCGTTGGCCGGCCCGGCCCTGGCTGGCGGGCAGGTGCTGGGCGTGGATGCCACGCACGCGGACTTCCTGCCCCCGGGGTGACAGCAGCAGTCTGTCACCGACGCTGACCTGGCCCGACACGGCCGTGCCCGTCACCACGGTGCCCATGCCGGACAGCGTGAAGCTGCGATCCACCGCCAACCTGAACTGGGCTTGATGGCGCGTGTCCGCCACGGCCCTGCGGGCTTGGCCCAGGTGCTGCAGCAGGGCTGGCAGGCCCTGGCCCGTGAGCGAGGACACGGGCAGGATGGGTGCGTCGGCCAGGGCGCTACCGTGCAACAGGGCGCGGACTTCGGCCTCGGCCTGTGCGAGCCGTTCTGCCGACACCAAGTCGCACTTGCTCAGCGCCACCGCGCCGCTGGACAGGCCCAGCAAGTGCAAGATGGCCAGATGCTCGCGCGTCTGCGGCATGGGGCCGTCGTCGGCAGCGACGACCAACAGCACGTGGTCGATGCCGGTGGCGCCCGCCAGCATGTTGCGCACCAGCTTCTCATGGCCGGGTACGTCCACAAAGCCCAGCACGTCGCCGTCGGGCAGCGCGTGGTACGCGAAGCCCAGGTCGACGGTGATGCCGCGTTCCTTCTCTTCCTTCAGGCGGTCGGTGTCGACGCCGGTCAGCGCCTTGACCAGCGAGGTCTTGCCGTGGTCGATGTGTCCTGCGGTGCCGATGATCACGGTGTGGGCTGCGAGCGGAGCGGTAGGGGCGCGGGTGGGTTGGGTGGGGGCGTCAAGCCCGCACCCGCGTGGGGGCCGATTATCGGCGTGCGCCGCCGGCCTGCGGCCCCGGGGTGCCACGACAAGTTGTCGTGTTCGGCTAGGGGTCAATCCGCTTGCGTCATGGTTCTCCCCGGGTCTTAATGCGCAGAGTCCACCGGCCCGGGTAACGGGCTGCACGCACAGGAGCTTGACCGCATGAGCAAGTCCAACCCTTCTTCCATCAGCCGGCGCACGGTGTTCGCTGGCGCGGGGGCCGTCGGGGCCCTGGGCGCCCTGGCCGTTGCCACCCAACTGCCTGGCACCGAGCCCGCGCTCAAGCCCACGGCCCAGGTGCAGCCGCCATCGACCGGCGGCTACCAGCTCACCGACCACGTCAAGCAGTACTACGCCACGGCCCGGGTCTGACCCGGGTCATGCGGCTGTTCTCCCACCCTCAGCATTTCCAACAGGAGGCGCTATGCTCTTGAAACGCAAGTTGACCGGTGAGGGGGCGACAGCGTCGTCCCGCACCCTGGTCGACGGCCTGGCGCGGGGTTTGTCCCGCGCCATACCCACGATGGACCGACGCAAGTTCTTGCGCCGCTCAGGCATGGGCCTGGGGGTCGGCATCGCTGCGTCGCAGCTCACCCTGGTGCGCAAGGCCGAAGCGGCCGACCCTGCCAAGCCCGCTGCTGCCGGTGGCGCCAAAGTCGAGGTCAAACGCACCGTCTGTACGCACTGCTCGGTGGGTTGTGCGATCGACGCGGTGGTCGAAAACGGCATCTGGGTGCGCCAAGAGCCGGTGTTCGACTCGCCCATCAACCTGGGCGCGCACTGCGCCAAGGGCGCGGCGGTACGCGACAACGCGCATGGCGAGTTTCGCCTGAAGTACCCGATGAAGCTGGTGGGCGGCAAGTACGAGCGCATCAGCTGGGACGTGGCGTTGAACGAGATCAGCGCCAAGATGCTCGAGCTGCGCAAGGAAAGCGGGCCCGACAGCATCTTCATCGTCGGTTCGTGCAAGAGCAACAACGAG
The DNA here is from genome assembly GCA_031420055.1 of Burkholderiales bacterium. GTDB lineage: Bacteria > Pseudomonadota > Gammaproteobacteria > Burkholderiales > Burkholderiaceae_C > Rubrivivax. The sequence goes on from JANOLY010000130.1 coordinate 3,750, forward strand.
CAGGGGTACCTGCTCAGAAAGTGGATGTCCTTCTGGGGCAGTAACAACTGCGACCACCAGGCACGAATATGCCACTCCACGACAGTCGCCGGTGTGGCGAATACGTGGGGCTACGGTGCGATGACCAACTCGTACAACGACATGCAGAACAGCAAGGCTGCGATGTACATCGGCAGCAATGCTGCCGAAGCACAT
>JANOLY010000131.1:0-10378 GCA_031420055.1 Burkholderiales bacterium
CTCAACGTGTCGTCAGACATCGACCTGATCTACGTCTATGAAGATGACGGCCAGACCGCAGGCGCGCGGCCGGTGTCCTTCCACGAGTACTTCAGCTTCGTGGCCAAGCGGCTGTTTGCCCTGATCGGCGAAACCACCGACGACGGCTTCGTCTTCCGCGTCGACCTGGCGCTGCGCCCCAACGGCAATTCGGGCCCGGCGGTGTGTAGCCTGGGCATGCTGGAGGAGTACCTCCAGGTCCAGGGCCGCGAATGGGAACGCTTTGCCTGGCTCAAGAGCCGCGTGGTGGCACCGCGCGCGGCCGTGACCAGCGGCCGCGCGCTGGCGCTGCGCGCGCTCGTCACGCCTTTTGTCTACCGCCGCTATCTGGACTACGGCGTGTTCGAGGGCCTGCGCCAGTTGCACCGCAAGATCCGCGACGAAGCCCAGCGCCGCGCCGCGGGCCGGCCCGAGCGCGCCAACGACGTGAAGCTCTCGCGCGGCGGCATCCGTGAGATTGAATTCACGGTGCAGCTGATGCTGGTGGTGCGCGGCGGCCAGTTCCCCGAGATCCGCACCCGCAGCACGCTGCGCGGCCTGCAGCGGCTGGTCGCGCGCGGCCTCATGAAAGCGCCCACCGCCGAGCGGCTGGCCGCGGGCTATGTTTTCTTGCGCCAGGTGGAACACCGCATCCAGTTTCTGGACGACCAACAAACCCATCTGCTGCCCACGGCAGACGACGACTTGCTGTGGATCGCCAGCAGCCTGGGCCTGACCTGCCAGCGCGAGGCCTGCGAACTGCTGCAGCGCCTGGGCGAGGTGCGCGAACTGGTCGCGGCCGAGTTCGACGCCCTGCTGCACGAAAGCCAGGGCGGCGTCGACAGCAACGGCGCGGCGCGCAAGGGCTGCAACGGCTGCGGGCCGGGGCCGCAAGCCATCGACAGCGACACCTTGCTAGACACATTGCCGCCTGAACTGGCCGAGCGGCTGCGCTCCTGGGCCACGCACCCGCGCGTGCTGGCCCTGCGCGACGACAACCGCCTGCGCCTGGGCCGGCTGATGCAAAAGACCGGAGCGGCGATGAGCGATGGCAGCTGCTCTGCCCAAGGCGCGCTGCGCTTTGTCGACTGGGTCGAGCCGCTGCTGCGGCGTGAAAACTACCTGGCCCTGCTGGTCGAGCGCCCCGAGGTCCATGCCCGGCTGCTGCGGCTGCTGGGCATGGCGCGCTGGCCCATGCAGTACCTGATGCGCCACCCCGGCGTCATCGACGAGCTGGCCGATCAGCGGCTGTTGCAGCAGCGCTTCGACGCGCAGACCTTCCTGGCCGAGCTGGACGACCGCCTGGCGGGTTTGAAACGCGCAGGCGAGGACGACGAGGAAAAGCTGCTCGACACCTTGCGCCGCGCCCACCATGCCGAGGTTTTTCGTATCCTGGTGCGCGACGTCGAAGGCGCGCTGACGGTCGAGCAAGTGGCCGACGACCTGTCGGCCCTGGCCGACGCGATGCTGGACATCGCCGTGCGCTGGTGCTGGGCGCGGCTGAAGCAGCGCCACCGCGACGTCACCGGCCTGGCCGTCATCGCCTACGGCAAGCTGGGCGGCAAAGAACTGGGCTATGGCAGCGACCTCGATGTGGTGTTTCTCTACGACGACGCCGACGAGCCCGACAAGGACGGCGCGCTCAACGCCTACGCCAGTTTCGTGCGCAAGCTCATCACCTGGCTCACCGCGCGCACCGCCGCGGGCGAGCTGTTTGACATCGACACCGCTCTGCGACCCAACGGCAACTCGGGCCTGCTGGTCACGTCCATAGACGCCTTTGACCGCTACCAGATCGGCCGCGGCAACAACACCGCCTGGACCTGGGAACACCAGGCGCTGACGCGGGCGCGTTTTGCCGCCGGCAGCGCGGCACTTGCGGCGCGGTTTGAGACCACCCGCCGCGCCGTGCTGACCGCCGAACGCGACACCCTCGCCCTGCGTGAGGAAGAGCGCGCCATGCGCGAGAAGGTGCGCGGCGCACGCCCGGTGCCGGCCGGGCGCTTCGACGTGAAGCACAGCAGTGGCGGCATGATGGACGTGGAGTTCGCCGTGCAGTACCTGGTACTGGCACACGGCAAGGCTCACCCGGGCTTGCTTGAAAACGCCGGCAACATCGCCCTGCTGCAACGCGCTGAGACAGCCGGCCTGCTGCCGGCCGGCGTGGGCCAGGCCGCTGCCGACGCCTACCGCGACCTGCGCCGTGCCCAGCACAGCGCGCGGCTGGACGACCGGCCGACCCAGGTCGACCCCGACGCCCTGGCCGCGCAGTGCGCCGCCGTGCTGGCGCTGTGGCAGGCGGTGTTCGGCTGAGCACCACCGCAGCGGGCGGCCTGTGGCTGGCGCTGTGCGCGCTGCTGGCGGCGCTGGCGCTGGCCTTCTGGTGGGCGCCTAGCGCCGTGCTGGACTGGCAGCCCGCGCAAGCTTGGCATGAGCCCTGGCGCTGGTGGACGGCTGCGGGCGTGCACTGGAGCGATCGCCACCTGGCGGGCAACCTGGCCGCCACGGCGCTGGTCGCCGCCTACGGCTGGGCAGCAAAAGTCCCCGGGCGCGTGGCCTGGGCCTGCTTCGTGGCCTGGCCGCTGACGCACCTGGGCCTGCTGCTGCAACCCAGCCTGGCGCATTACGGCGGTTTGTCTGGCGTGCTGCACGCCGGCGTGGCGGCGGTGTCTTTCTGGCTGGCCTGGACCGGGCCGGGCCGGCGCCGCGTGGTGGGCCTGTTGATGCTGGCCGGGCTGGCGGCCAAGCTGTTGATCGAAGCACCCTGGGGCGACCCCTTGCGCCACAGCGCGGGCTGGGACATCGCGCTGGCCCCGCTGGGCCACGCCACCGGCAGCGTCGCCGGCCTGTTGTGCGCGGCGCTGGCAGCTTTGTGGCGACCACAATCCCGTCGATGAGCAGCAAGCGACTTCCGAGCGCAATCTCCCGCCTGGCGCAACCAGCCACAGGCCGTGGGGCGCACCGATGAGCGATGAGCGCAAGGACCGTCTGGACGCACGCGCCGTGGTGCTGCTGCTGGCGTGCTGCGCCGTGTGGGGCCTGGGCCAGGTGGCGGCCAAGGTGTCGCTGGCCGAGGTGCCGCCGTTGACGCAAGCCGCCTTGCGCTCCTTCGGCGCGGCCTTGCTCCTGGCCTGGTGGGCACGCGCACGCGGCCTGCCGCTGTGGCAGCGCGACGGCAGCGGCCGCGCCGGCCTGCTGGTGGGGGTGCTGTTTGCGGCCGAATTCGCGTGCTTGTTCATCGGCCTGCAGTTCACCAGCGCATCGCGCATGGTGGTGTTTCTGTACTGCGCGCCTTTTGTCGTGGCGCTGGGCATGCCCCTGCTGATGCGCCGCGAAGGCTTGGACCGCGTGCAGGTGCTGGGCCTGCTGGTGGCATTCGCCGGTGTGGTGTGGGCCTATAGCGAAGGCTTTGGCGCGGCCACGGCTGGCCCGCGGCAGTGGTTGGGCGACGCCCTGGGCCTGGCCGGCGCCGTGTTCTGGGCACTGACCACACTGGCCCTGCGCGGCAGCGTGTTGGCGCGCGCCCTGCCCGAGAAGGCGCTGATGTACCAACTGTTGGTGTCGGCAGTGGTGCTGGGCGTGGCGGCACCACTGGCCGGTGAGAGCCTGCCCACGCAGATCAGCCCGGCCACCTGGTGGGGTCTGGGCTTTCAGACCGTGGTCGTGACCTTTGCCAGCTACCTGGTGTGGTTCTGGCTGGTGCGCCACTACCCCGCCACGCGCATCTCGGCCTTCACGCTGCTGACCCCCGTGTTCGGCCTGCTGGCCGGTGTGCTGCTGCTGGGCGAGCCGGCCACGGCGCGCTTGCTGGTGGGCTTGGTGGCGGTGTGCGCGGGCATTGCGCTGGTGAACCGCGCGCCGCGGCCGGGCTGAGATCGGACTGCGAGCGGACTGCGGGCCGACTACACCGTGCGCGCCCGGGCGGCCAGCGCGGCGGTGACTTCCTTGCGGTAGCGGTTGAGCTCTTGCACGCTGGCAAAGCTGCGCTCCATCAGCAAGCCCATGTTGTGCAGGATGCGGTCGACGACCTTGGTCTCCCACACCGCGTCGAACTGGATCTGCTTGTCCAGCCAGTGCTCCAGCCAGACCGGGTCGGGCAGGCGGCTTTGTATGGTGTCGCGGGGAAACAGATTGACGATGACTTGCAGGTTCGTCGGGTGCAGCGCCTGCGCCGTGCGCCGCGCGCTGGCCATCAGCACACCCACCTTGGCAAACGCCGCACGGGCCTCGTCGCCGAAACGGCCCAGTGCGCGCTTCATGTAGCGCAGGTAGGCGCCGCCATGGCGGGCTTCGTCCTTGGCCAGGGTCTCGTAGATGGTGCGGATGACGGGCTCGGTGTGCCACTCGGCGGCGCGGCGGTACCAGTGGTTCAGGCGGATCTCGCCGCAGAAATGCATCATCAGCGTTTCCAGCGCGGGCGCGGGGTCGAACTCAAAACGCACCGCGTGCAGCTCTTCTTCGGTGGGCACGAGCTCGGGGCGAAAGCGGCGCAGGTACTCCATCAACACCAGCGAGTGCTTCTGCTCTTCGAAGAACCACACGCTCATGAAGGCGGAAAAGTCGCTGTCGTCGCGGTTGTCGCGCAAGAACATCTCGGTGGCCGGCAGCGCCGCCCACTCGGTGATGGCGTTCATCTTGATGGTCTGCGCCTGCTCTTCGCTGAGCTTGTCGGCCTGGAAGCTGGCCCAGGGGATGTCCGTGTCCATGTTCCAACGCACGGCTTCGAGCTGCTTGAATAGTTCGGGGTAGAGCATCGTGTGGCCTGGGGGGAACTCTGAGTTCATTCTAGAGACATGGCGCCGACGGCGTCTCAAATCCAGCCCATCGAATCCCGCAGTCGCAGCAACTCCACAGGCACCTGCGCCAGCGAGCTCATCGGCTCGACACCATCGACACGGCGGCGCAGCAGCACCGGCGGGCCACCGCCCGCCCACAGGCGCACGGCGGCGGGCAGCTTCTGGCGCAACTCGGTCAGGGCGTCGACCACCTGATTGGGGTTCATGCTGCCGCTGAAGCTGAGCGCCACGATGTCCGCCCGGTGCGCTGTGCTGGCTTTGACGATGTCCCACAACGGCGTCTGCACACCCAGGGACACGCAGCAGGCACCTTCCAACGACAACATCGCCTCGGCCATGAGCAAGCCCAGCCCATGCGGCTCGCCAGGGAAGGTGGTGAGCAGCACCCGAGGACGCGCACCCGCCGGTGGCTCGGGGATGCTGGCGATGGCCGCGTGCAGCACGCCCTGCATGGCCTCGCTGTACATGTGCTCTTCGAAGACTTCCAACTGGCCGCGTATCCATGCGTCGCCCACCGCCGTGCCCAGCGGGCTGACGACCTCGGTGACGAAGCGCGCCACGCCGTGGCGCGACAGCGCCCGGCCCAGCTCGGTGCGCAATTCGGCGATCTGGTGGCGGCGCAGCAGGCCCATGCAGGTCGCCAGGTCGCCCGTCCCCAACGCCGCCGGCCCCGGGCGACTGGTGGGCTCCACGGTGGACAGGGCCAGCAGCTGCAGCTCGGCAATCGGCAAGGACACGATGCGCCCCGGGCGGTGGCCGGCGTCCATCAGGCGTTTGATGACCCGCAGTTTCTCCATCTGGTCGAAGTCGTAGACGCGCTCACCGATGCTGTCGCGCCCCGGCGCGGGGAAGCCGTAGCGACGCTCCCAGACGCGCAAGGTGTCCTTGCTCAGCCCGGTGTCACGTTCGACAGCGGAGATGGACAGGGTCATCGCGTCAGCGCGCGAGAGGGCGTTCATGGTGCGAAGCCAGCGAAGGCGCCAGCGGCTTGCGCAGGCCCCGGGCTGTCAATCGGATCATTCACGTTTGTCATGGACAAACCGAGATAGTCACGGTAGAACGTCGCATAAGTTGGTAATTTCATGCTGACTTGTACAGGACAAATGTAACCAGAAGATGCTGATTTGTCTAGCACGCGAGGACCTCGTCGGACAATTCCATGCAAGCTTCATGGCCTTTTTCGGCCGGACAGGTATGCGACAGTACCATGTAGTCTCTTTATGACTGCACAGTTTACGTTTGCCGCCCCGGACATCGCTCGGCTCAGCCCTGCGCGGCTTGTAGGCGCCGAACCGCCGACACGGCCACCTGCGCATCCAACCGGGTTCCTGCGGCGTAAGGAACTCTTCCGGGCCGGCGGGCTCCCAGCCACAGGTTTGGCCTGCCTGGCCCCGGTGGGGCGAGGTTCAAGCATGTCGGTTTTACTGTTGTGCGGACTGCGGGGACTCCCCGCTGCAATCTCCGGGCATCTCTTCTCCTCCTCCCTCTCTCCCTCCTTTGCCCGGAGGCGCCGCACGACAGGCTTTCTCCAGGCGGGCACCGCCCAGCGCGGTGCCCGCTGCCATTTCCGCCGGCCGGGGTGCGGCGCATGAAGCGCGTGGCGGTTGTCGGCTCGGGCATTTCGGGTCTGGCCGCAGCGCACGCGCTGGCGGCGCAAGCGCAAGTCACCCTGTTCGAGTCCGCCAGCCGCTTCGGCGGCCACAGCAACACGGTGGAAGTGACGCTGGACGGCGTCAGCCACGGCGTGGACACCGGCTTCCTGGTTTTCAACCACCGCACCTACCCGAATCTGGTTCGTTTGTTCGATGAGCTGGGTGTGGAGACCGCGCCCGCGGAGATGTCGTTTTCAGTGCAGGTGCCGGCCGCGAACCTGGAATGGAGCGGCTGCAACCTCAACACCGTGTTTGCGCAGCGGCGCAACCTGCTTTCGCCGCGCTTCATGGGCATGCTGCGCGACGTGCTGCGCTTCAACAGGCTCGCTACCCAGCTGGCGCAAAGCGGCGCCGAGGTCGATCTGGCCGAGCCCATTGGCGACTTCCTGCACCGCCACGGCTTTGGCGTGCGCTTTCGGGACTGGTACTTCCTGCCCATGATCGGCTGCATCTGGTCCTGCCCCACCGCGCAGATGCTGCGCTTCCCGGTCGCCACGCTGATCCGTTTCTGCCACAACCACGGCCTCATCCAGGTCGCCAACCGGCCGCAATGGCACACCGTGCGCGGCGGCTCGCGCAACTACGTCGACAAGCTGCTGCGCGGCATCCCCGATGCACGGCTAAATTCACCCGTGCACCGCGTGCGGCGTGTGCCACCGGGCGACGGTCGCGGCGGCGTGATGCTGGCCACCGACCTAGGTGAAGAGCGGTTCGATGACGTGGTGCTGGCCTGCCACAGCGACCAGAGCCTGGCCCTGCTGGCCGACGCCTTGCCGGCCGAACGCGCTGTGCTGTCCGCCGTGCGCTACCACCCCAACCGCGCCGTGCTGCACACCGATGCCTCGCTGTTGCCCAGGGCGCCACGCGCCTGGGCGGCGTGGAATTACGCCCGAGCCAGCGCCAGCGGCGACGAGCAGGCCGGCGTGTGCCTGCACTACCTCATCAACCGGCTGCAGCCGCTGCCGTGGAAGCAGCCCGTGCTGGTGTCTTTGAACCCCGACCCCGCCCGGCCTCCCGACCCAGCGCAGGTGATCGCCAGCATCGACTACAGCCACCCCGTGTTCGACCTCGCGGCCACACGCGCCCAGCAGCAACTGCCGGGCGTGCAGGGCATGGCGGGGGTGTGGTTCTGCGGCGCCTGGACGCGCTACGGCTTTCATGAAGACGGGCTGGTGTCGGCCCTGGATGTCGTGCGCCGCCTGCGCCAGCACTGGCAGGGCATGCACGAAGAGCGCGAGGCGGCATGACGAACACGGCGCAACTCGGCCAGGGTGTCGTTCGCCACCGCCGTTTGCGCCCGCGCGTGCACGCCTTCGAGTACCCGACCTACTTCCTGATGCTGCCCCTGCGCAGCCTGCGCCAGGCACCCAACCCGGCCCTGCGGCGCAACCGCTTGGGCTGGCTGAGCTTTCACGACGCCGACCACGGCGACGGCCGCGCCGATGCGCTGGCCTGGCTGGACGAATTGCTGGCCAGCGAAGGCATTGCCGACGCCAGCGGCGAAGCCTGGCTGCACTGCTACCCGCGGGTGCTGGGCTACGTGTTCAAGCCAGTCAGCTTCTGGTATTGCCACCGCGAAGACGGCACGCTGGCGGCCATCGTCACCGAAGTCAACAACACCTTTGGCGAACGCCACTGCTACTTGCTGGCCGGGCCCGATCTGGCCTATGGCCGCGAGCTGAGCGCGCGCAAGGTGTTCCATGTGTCGCCGTTTTGCGATGTGCAGGGCGGCTACCGCTTCCGCTTCATGCGCACGCCACTGCGCACCGTGGCGCGCATCGACCACGACGACGACGCCGGCCCCTTGCTGCAAACCAGCGTGTCCGGCCACCTGAGCCCCTTGACGGCCCGCGCCGTGCGCCGCGCGTTCTTCGGCATGCCCTTGATGACGGTGGGCGTGATCGCCCGCATCCATTGGCAAGCACTACAGCTCTGGTTCAAGCGCGTGCCCTTGTTCGCCAAGCCCGCGCCGCCGCGGGCCTTCACCACCCGGTGAAGCCTTCACCCTTTGCAGTACTGACGGCCATGATGACTTCTTCTGCCTCCATCACCACAGCTTCATCGTTTGCCTTGCCACAGACGGCCCCGGCCGCCGCGCGGGCGGTGTTCGCCATGCTTGGCCAACTGCATACCGGCACGCTGGACGTGCAACTGCCCGACGGCTCGCTGGCGCACTTTGGCGGCGCTGCCGCAGACAAGGGCTCGCGCGCATCACTGCGCCTGAACGACTGGCGCGTTTGCGCCGCGGCGCTCAAGAGCGGCGACATCGGCTTCGCCGAGACCTTCATCGCCGGCGGCTGGACCAGCCCCGACCTGGTGGCCCTGCTGGAGCTGTTCATCGCCAACCGCCAGGCCATCGACAAGGTGATCTTCGGCAGCTGGTGGGGCTCGCTGGCCTACCGCGTCAAGCACCTGCTGAACCGCAACTCGCGCCAGGGCAGCCGCAAGAACATCCACGCCCACTACGACATCGGCAACCCGTTCTACCGCCTGTGGCTGGACGAGACGATGAACTACTCCAGCGCCTTGTTCGAAGGCGACCTCACGCGCCCCACGGCCGACGCGCAGGCGGCCAAGGTGCGGCGCGCGCTGCGCGAGTGCGGCGTGCAGCCGGGCCAGCGCCTGCTGGAGATAGGCTGCGGCTGGGGGGCGCTGGCCGAGATGGCCGCGGGCGAGTTCGGTGCGCATGTCACCGGCGTCACCTTGTCAACAGAACAACTGGCCTTCGCGCGCGAGCGCATGCAGCGCCACGGCCTGACCGAGCGCACGGCGCTGCGCTTGCAGGACTACCGCGACATCGATGAGGAACCCTTCGACGCCATCGCCTCAATCGAGATGTTCGAGGCCGTGGGCCGCGAGTACTGGGGCGACTTTTTCAGCACCCTGCGCCGCCGCTTGAAGCCGGGCGGGCGGGCCTGCATCCAGACCATCACCATCCGCGACGAGCTGTTCGAACGCTACGCCAAGTCGACCGACTTCATCCAGCAGTACATCTTTCCTGGTGGCTTGCTGCCCAGCCCGCAGGCCTTTCGCACCGAGGCGAAGAAGGCCGGGCTGGAAGTCAGCCACGAGTTTGCCTTTGGCGACTGCTACGCCGAGACCCTGCGCCGCTGGCGGGTGGAATTCCTGGCGCGCGACAACCAGGTACGGCAGCTCGGCTTTGACACGCGCTTCATGCGCATCTGGGAGTTCTATCTGGCCTATTGCGAGGCGGCCTTCGCCACAGGTGACACCAGCGTCATGCAGTTCACCTTGACCCGCCCATGATCGGCCCGCCGTGCGCTGATCCGCGCCGCCGCCAGGCGCAGCGGCTCCGTGCAGGCCTGACGCGCCGCAATGGGCTGCTGGCCGCCGGCGCGGCGCTGCCCGGGACCGGCGCACGCTTCTTCCACAACGGCACGCTGCGTGGCGAGGTTCGCGACGCCGAATTCGCGCGGCTGTTCTTCGGCATCTGGCTGTCGCCCAACACCTCCGAGCCGGCGCTGCGCGAGTCCTTGCTCGGCGCCGGGCTTGCCCGGTGATGGCGCCGTGACGGCGCCCACGCTGCCCGCCGCCCCGACGCGAACCGGCTGGCGCGGCGGCTGGGCGCAGGGGCTGACCTACGGCGGCCTGGGGCTGCCGCTGGCGTTTGTGGCGCTACCGCTGTACGTCATCTTGCCCAACCACTACGCCAGCGAGTTCGGCATCCCCCTGGCCACGCTGGGCGCCCTGCTGCTGGGCGCGCGGCTGCTCGACGCGGTGGCCGACCCGTGGATCGGCCGCTGGGTCGACGGCTGGTTGGCCATGTCGGCGGCGCGGCTGCTCGCCATCGCCATGGCCGCCGCGGTGCTGCTGGCGCTGGGCCTGGCCTTGCTGGCGCGCGCGCCGAAGCCGCGCATCGGCGCCGATGCGGGGCCGCCCCCGGGCCTGTCC
>JANOLY010000132.1:0-3524 GCA_031420055.1 Burkholderiales bacterium
CCAGAGAAAGCGCGGCGAGTAGGCGCGACCGCACATGCCGTAGTTGCCGGCACCGAAACTGCCGCCGATGATGACGGTGAACTTGGGCACGTTGACGGTGGACACGGCGGTGACCATCTTGGCCCCGTGTTTGGCGATGCCTTCGCTCTCGTACTTGCGGCCGACCATGAAGCCGGTGATGTTCTGCAGGAAGATCAGCGGCACCCTGCGCTGGCAGCACAGCTCGATGAAGTGCGCGCACTTGAGCGCGCTTTCACTGAACAGGATGCCGTTGTTGGCGACAAGACCCACCGGCATGCCTTCGATGTGCGCGAGATCATTGCCCGCATCGTCGACGGCAGCGAGTTCGAAGAGTTCAAGGCCCGCTACGGCGCCACGCTGGTGACGGGTTTCGCCCACATCGAGGGCATGCCGGTGGGCATCGTCGCCAACAACGGCATTTTGTTCAGCGAGAGCGCGCAAAAGGGCGCGCACTTCATCGAGCTGTGCTGCCAGCGGCGCATCCCGCTGGTGTTCTTGCAGAACATCACCGGCTTCATGGTCGGGCGCAAGGTCGAGGCCGAGGGCATAGCCAAGCACGGCGCCAAGATGGTGACGGCCGTGGCCACGGCCACGGTGCCCAAGTTCACCGTCATCATCGGCGGCAGCTTCGGCGCCGGCAACTACGGCATGTGCGGCCGCGCCTACAGCCCGCGCTTCTTGTGGATGTGGCCCAACGCGCGCATCAGCGTGATGGGCGGGGAGCAAGCCGCAAGCGTGCTGGCCACTGTCAAGCGCGACGGCATCGAAGGCCGCGGTGGGCAGTGGAGTGGCGAAGAAGAAGCCGCCTTCAAGCAACCCATCCTGGACCAGTTTGCGCACCAGGCCCACCCCTACTACGCCAGCGCAAGGCTTTGGGACGACGGCGTCATCGACCCCGCCGACACGCGCCGCGTGCTGGCCCTGGGCTTGAGTGCCAGCCTGAACGCGCCCATTCCCGAAGCGCCGCGCTTTGGCATTTTCCGCATGTAGTGTACGATGTGTGCACTTTGCCAACTTGACACACATCATGCGCACGAACATTGATATCGATGACGATCTCATGGCGCAGGCCATGCAAGCCGGGCCCTACAAGACCAAGAAAGACGCTGTCGAGGCGGGGTTGAAGCTCTTGGCGCGCCAGGCCGCGTACCGCGAGATATTGAAGTGGGAAGGCAAGCTGAAGTGGGAAGGCGATGAGTCCATCGACTGGACCAAGCCCGATCCTGAGCAAGCTCCCCGGGCCATCGTGGCGCAAGAACCCACGGCTGTATACCGGGCCAAGTCGCCAACGGAGAAAAAACGTGGTCGTCGCTGACTCCAGCGTCTGGATCGACTACTTCAACGCCGCACCGAACCCGGCGCGCGACGAGTTGCGCCGCATGTTGTACGAGGCCAGTGTGCGGCTGGTGGTGCCCGATCTCGTGCTGTTCGAGGTCTTGCGCGGCTTTCGCAGCGAACGACAGCTGCGTCAGGCCCGCGCCTTGATGACCAGTCTGGCCGTCGAAACCGCGGGTGGCCAAGCCGTGGCATTGCAAGCCATGCAGCACTACCGCAGCCTGCGCGCAGCCGGGGTCACGCCGAGCAGCCAGATCGACGTGCTGGTGGCCGCCTTCTGCATCGAAAACAACTACCTGCTGCTGCACCGCGACCGCGACTACCTGGCCTTCGAACAACTTCGCGGCCTGCGCGGCTGGCGCCATTGAGACGCCCATGAGCACCACGCTCGACATCCGCCGCCCGTCGCCCCATGTGGCCGAGGTCTGGCTGAACCGGCCCGAGGTGCGCAACGCCTTCAACGACGGCGTCATCAACGAACTGACCGCAAGCTTCGAACGACTGGGTGGCGACGACAGCCTGCGCGCCATCGTGCTGGGCGGGCACGGCAAGTCCTTCTGCGCCGGTGCCGACCTGTCCTGGATGCGCGCCATGGCCGGCTACAGATGGGAGCAGAACCAGGCCGACGCCGCGGGCTTGGCGCAGATGCTGTGGACGGTGTACCGCTGCCCCGTGCCGGTGGTGGGCCGCATCCACGGCGACTGCTATGCCGGTGGCGTGGGCCTGGCGGCGGTGTGCGACGTGCTGGTGGCCGCCGAGGGCGTGAACTTCTGTCTGAGCGAAGCGCGCCTGGGGCTGCTGCCCGCGACCATCGCGCCCTACGTCGTCAAGGCGCTGGGCGAGCAGGCGTCACGCCGCTACTTCACCACCGCCGAGCGCTTCAGCGCCGCCCAGGCACAGGCGCTGGGTCTGGTGCATGAAGTGGTCGCTGCCGAGGCGCTGGACGCCAAAGTCGCCGAGATCGTCGCCGCCCTGGTCGCCAACGGTCCGGCGGCCGTACGCGCCTGCAAACGCCTGGTGCAAGACGTGGCCGGCCGCACCATCGACACCGCTCTGCGCGACGACACCGCGCGGCGCATTGCCGACATCCGCGCCAGCCCCGAAGGCCGCGAAGGCGTGCAGGCCTTTCTCGACAAACGCGAGCCGGGCTGGAAATGAATCTCGACCTGACCCACCTGGTGGCCATCGCCGCGGCGCCGGATTGGGCCAGCGGGCTGCGCCTATATGCCGTGGTGTTTCGGCGCTTTCGGTGTGGATGGCAACACGTGGGCATTGCTGGCGGTGGTGTTGACCGTCGTGCTGTTCAAGTTCTTGCGCGCTCTGTGGCGGCGCTTTGTTCCGGTGTCGCACGCGGTGGCTTAAGCGGAGTCGAATGACATGTTCAAGAAGATCCTGATTGCCAACCGTGGCGAGATCGCCTGCCGCGTGGCCACCACCGCGCGCCGCCTGGGGGTGCGCACGGTGGCCGTGTATTCCGACGCCGACGCCCACGCGCGCCACGTCGCCGCCTGCGACGAGGCCGTGGGCTTGGGCGGCAACACCGCGCGGGAAAGCTACCTGCAGTGGCAGCGCATCATCGAAGCAGCCCTGGCCACCGGCGCGCAGGCCATTCATCCCGGCTACGGCTTTCTGAGCGAGAACCAAGACTTCGCGCGCGCCTGCGCCGCGGCCGGGCTGGTGTTCATCGGCCCGCCGGCCGACGCCATTGCGGCCATGGGCAGCAAGTCGGCCGCCAAGTCATTGATGGAAAAGGCCGGCGTGCCGCTGGTTCCTGGGTACCACGGCGACAACAACGACCCGGCCTTTCTGGCCCAGCAGGCCGACGCCATCGGCTACCCCGTGCTCATCAAGGCCAGCAGCGGCGGTGGCGGCAAGGGCATGCGCCGGGTCGAGCGCGCAGCTGACTTCATCGCGGCGTTGGCTTCTTGCCAACGCGAGGCGCAGGCCAGCTTTGGCGACGCACACGTGCTGGTCGAGCGTTATGTGACGCGGCCGCGTCACATCGAGATTCAAGTCTTTGGTGACAGCCACGGCAACGTCATCCACCTGGGCGAGCGCGACTGCTCGGTGCAGCGCCGCCACCAGAAGGTGCTCGAGGAGTCGCCCGCACCGGGCCTGTCGGCCGAGCGCCGCGCCGAGATGGGTGCGGCTGCCGTGGCCGCCGCCCG
>JANOLY010000133.1:0-1923 GCA_031420055.1 Burkholderiales bacterium
GGGGCCGCGCACGGAGGTGCGCTCGAATCTCAGCCTGTACCGCTCGCGCGTGGACACCGTGCCGGGGCCCGACAACCGCCTTGACCAACAGCCCCACGCCACCGCCAACCTTGGCTTCGACCATCGCTTTCGCGGCACACCGCTGACTTTGGGCGCCAGCGTCAACTGGACGCCCGGATACCGCACGCAGCTGTCAGAGCTGCAAGCGGTGACGGCAGGCACCAAGCGCCAGTTCGACGCCTACGGGTTGTGGGTCTTCAGCCCCAGCATGCAGCTGCGTTTGAACCTTAGCAACATCGCGCCGCAAGACTACTTGTCGAGCAACTCGCTGGAGGTGGGGAACTTGCGCGAGACTTCCAGCACGCTGAGCACGACGAACGTGAACTGGCGCATGGCGCTTGAACTCAAGCTCTAGGTTCCGTTCGGGCTGAGCTTGTATTTCCGATGGTCCTGAGCTTGTCGAAGGAAGCCCTGCACTCTGCGCTCTGCGCCCTACGGCCAACGGCGCTTCGACAAGCTCAGCGCGAACGGAGAACCAACTGACTGAACGCGAACCCGTATCAGTGCCTCGTCACGGCGTCCTGCTGCTGGCCTTCCAGGCGAACGAAGAGTTCGGTCAACTCGGCCAACTCACGGTAGAAGTCGCTCTGCGCGTTGTCGTGCACGGCCAGGATGAAACCGCCCAGCCAGCGGCCCAGGTGCCCCACGAGGAAGGCGGTGCGCAAGACTTCGACGGCCTGCACCGCAGCACTGTCGTCGGCCGCACGCGCCTGGTTGAGCTGGAAGTTCAGCAGGTACAGGAACTCGAGTTCCACGGCGACGTGGTCCGGCAGGTCGCGAAAGTCCTCGTCGATCTCGAAGCCGCCTTGCGCGTAGAGCTTCTGCAACTCGACCACGCTTTCCTGCATCAGCTCGGGGTCATCGGTCAGCCACACCGAGGCATAGGGCTTGGCCAGCGCCTGCGGTGCTCCCAGGAACAGGCGCGTGTAGTCCACGAGCAGGTCCTGCAGGTCGGCCGCCGTGAAGGCCGCCGCCAGGCGCTGCGCGTGTCCGGCCAGCTCGGGGCTGATGCGCTGCGCCGCCGCCGCAATGGACTCGAACAGCCGCTCTTCAGCGAACTCCGCGCCCGGCTCGTAGTAGCAGCCGGCCAGGAAGCGGCACAGCTCCTGCCGCGCCAGCGCCTCGTCGGTCACCACCGGCGTCGGTGCCGTCGGTGTCATTGGTGTGGGCACAGCCTCAAGTCCGGACACTGTACTTGCCGACATAGTGGACATTGGGCTTGGTGCCCTTCTCTTCCTTTAGCCGGAAGCCCTTGTCCTTGGCCAGGATCATCGCGATCTGCGACTTCGGGTCTTCCTGGTCGCCGAAGATGCGCGCCTGTGACGGGCAGACCTCCACGCATGCCGGCTGCAGGCCGTTCAGCACGCGGTGGTGACAGAAGGTGCACTTCTCGATGGTGTCGCCCTTGCGCAGCGGTGGCGCATCGCCCGAAGTGAACTTGTTCATCGCCGGCGTGGAAGCGCCCGCCTTGGCCGCCACTTCTGCACCCGATGAGGTGACGCCCGCGATGGCCGCCGTTTTGTCTTCCCAGAAAGGCTGCGTGGGCTTGTCGGCCGGGTTGTAGCTGATGACGCTGTAGGTCTCGCCCGTCAGGCTCTTGCCGTCCAGGTCGTCGTGGCTGTAGGGGCAGGCTTCCTGGCACTGGCGGCAGCCGATGCACAGTTCGTTGTCGGTCAGCGTGATGCCCTCCGGCGTCTTGAAGATCGCCTTGTTGGGCTTCACCGGGCAGGCCGTGATGCACGGTGCATCCGTGCAGTGGTTGCACAGCACCGGCATCACGAAGTGCGTCGCGTTCGGGAACGTGCCCGTCGTGCCCATGATGAAGTCGGCCCAGTTGTGGCTCTGGCCGTCGCTGCGGTTGGC
>JANOLY010000134.1:0-4661 GCA_031420055.1 Burkholderiales bacterium
GCCGGCATCACGGTGGTGGTTTCGGCGGGCAATTCCAACGACATCCCCTTCATTGTGGGCTCCCCTTCGGCGACCGAGACCGTCATCAGCGTCGCGGCCAGCCAGCCGGCCACGCTGACTGGCCCGACATTGACCGTCGGCGCGCCGCTGAATGTTTCGTATCCGCTGATCACTGCGTCTTTCGGAGTTCCGCTGGGCAGTCCGCTGACGGCGTCGTTTGGTTTTGCTGGCCCCAACCAGGCCGTTAACGCGAATACCAACCCGGCCTGCAGCGGCACGCTCAGCGGAACCGCAAATCCAGGTCCCGCGGTTCCTGCTATTGCCGCGCTCAACGCGGCCATTGGCATCTCCGACCGCGCCACCTGCGGCTTCAACGAGAAGGCGCTCAACACCCAACGGGCGGGCGGCGCGGTCGCGCTCGTCGTCAATAACGCGGTGGGCGCCGGCCCGCTGGGCATGGGGGCCGGCCCGGCAGCGCCGAGCACCACCATCCCCTCGTACAGCATAGGAACTTCCGAGGGGCTGGCCGTGAAGAACGCGTTGGCAGCCACCCCGGGCTTGCAGGGTACGATTTCGCCGTTGGGCGACGCGGCCAACATTGCCGCCGGCGTCAACCTCGTCGATCTCATCTCCGATTTCTCTTCGCGCGGTCCGGGCCAGAATGGTTTTGCGGCAAAGCCCGACATCACCGCGCCCGGCAGCAACATCTGGATGGCTGCGTTCGGCACCGGCAACAGAGCCAGCGTTAACAGCGGAACCAGCTTTTCAGCCCCGCTGACTTCGGGCATTGCAGCCCTGCTGCTGGCCGCCCGGCCCACGCTGACACCATGGCAGGTCAAGGCGGCCATCATGAACACCGCCAATACCGACGTTTTCGCCACCAAGGCGACCGGCGGCAACACCTTGGCGGGCATCACGCGCATGGGCGGCGGGCGGGTGCAAGCCGACCGAGCCGTGGCCACTGGCACGCTTGCCTACGACAGTGCCGACATCGACCCGACCGGCAACGTGTACTACAACACGGCGCTGTCGTTCGGGCCGCAGGCCTTTGTGGCGGCAGGTGCCACTGCCGTGAGTCGCACGGTGGTCGTGCAGAACCTGGGCAACAGCGCCAAGACCTACGCCATCAGTGTGGCCAACCGGTTTGCCAATGACGCCGCCAAGGGCGTGGCGTTTACGCCATCGGTGGCTTCGTTGAACGTAGCCGCAAACTCGACCGCCACCTTCAACGTGATCGCCACGGCCACGGGTTCAGCGCTGCCCACCTCGGGCGGTTTCCCAGTCAAGTTGCTGCAGACGGACACCTGCACGACGACCACCAATCCACCCGGTCGTGATGCTGTCTGCACGAGCAAGTTTGACAATGTGGAGCGCGACGGTTTGGTCACCATCGACGGTGGCCCGAACGACCGCGTCACCGTGCCGTACCTGATGTACCCGCGGGCCGCATCGCGCGTTGGCGTCACCCGTGTCGGCACAAGCCTGCTGGCCAGCAACACGGGTGTGGGCAATACCGTCGTCGATGTGTTCAACCTGATCGGTGCGCAGGACCCGCAGGACCAGTCTGCCACGCCCGATCGCGTCAACGAGACGCTGCCCATCGACTTGCGTGCCCTTGGCGTGCGCTACACCCCCAATGCGGTGGCGCCACCCCTGCCCACGGGCGTGACCAGTGGCGACGTGCTTGAATTTGCGATTTCGATGTGGCGTCCGGCGGACACCTGGCGCATCACGACCTTCAACATCGAGGTCGACATCAACAACGACGGCGTCGCTGATTTCATGGTGCGCAACCTCAACACCACGGCCAACCGGCAGGCGGTGTTCATTGCGCCCGTCACACCTGCCAACCCCAACGGCGGCGCCAACGGCGGCGCCTTCTTCTCTGCCGGGGCCATGCTGAGCTCGACCAAGATGGTGTTGCCCGTGTTCGCCAGCCTGCTGGGTGTGAATGCAAACAGCTCCATCGGTGTGCGGGTCAAGTCGTCCAACGGCAGCACTGCTTTGGGCTGGCCGGTTTCTGACACCTTGCCAGACTCCAACACCTTCATGTACTTCAGGCCCAGTGCGCTGGTCAACAGCCCGACGGTGAGGAGTTTTGTCCTCAACAGCGGCGCTTCGGGTCGGTTCAACTACAACAGCAATGCGGCCAACCTGGCGGCTTCGCCTGGCGACAAGGGCCTGCTGCTGTTCTACGGTGACAACCTTGTCACGGCAGAGACCACCGCCTTGCAGCTCGTGCCCTGACCGGGCAGCGAACCAACACAAACTTGTCTACTTTCGAAAGCCATCCCATGAAATCTATCCACGCAACATCGGCCGTGTTTGCCCTCGTGGCCGCAGTGTCGGCGGGCACGGCCTCGGCCAACCCGGTCCCGCTGTTCAGCTTTGACAACGAAGCTGTCTTTTCAACGCCGAGTTTCGGCACCAGCGGCGGCTTGGTCATCGTCGACGACGGCACCCTGACAAGCACCACGCTGGCCGCCGGCACCAAACGGCAATTGCTGTTGGACACCCAGGGCACGTCCGACTTCACGTCGGTCAAGGGCGTTTACGCCGTGCCCGCAATCCCCGTGGCGATCAGCTACTTCCAGTACGGCTTCACGGTGGGCTCGCTGACCGAGTTCCAGTTCACCTACAACTTCCTGACCAGCCTGGGCAGAAACAGCGGCGACTTCTTCGTCGCAGCGCTGTTCAACGCCGCCAACATGCAGACCAATCTGGCGTCCGAGGCCTCGACGACCAGCGCCCTGTTCGCCAGTTCCTCCGGCTACTTGTACGAGACCGGCACCAAGTATGTTTCCTTCACCGTCGGCCCGGGAACGTACAGTACTGAGTTCATCGTTGGCACCGACCAGGCCGGTTGCCTGATCGGCGGGCTGTGCGTTCCCACCGGCGCCATCTTGAACCGGGTGCCTGAGCCCACCACACTGGCCCTGGTCAGCGTGGCGCTGCTTGGCATGACGACGCCGTGGCGCCGCCGCAAGTCGCTGCTGCCGGCTGCTTGACCGGGCCGCAAGCCATTCTGACCCAGGGGCGCGACGCGAGTCGCGCCCCTTTTTTGATGCCGCGGTGGTACCGCCGCCGGGTGCGAGAATCCGCCCGATGCCCGACATGCTGACTTTCACGCGCCCCGACGACTGGCACCTGCACCTGCGCGACGGAGCGGCGCTGACTGCGGTGCTGCCCTTCACGGCGCGCCAGTTCGCGCGCGCCATCGTGATGCCCAACCTGAGGCCGCCAGTCACCACCGCCGCTGCCGCCGTCGCCTACCGCGAGCGCATCTTGGCGGCCCGGCCCGTTGACGGCCAGGGCGCTGCCTTCCAGCCGCTGATGACGCTTTACCTCACAGACAACACGCCGCCCGACGAGATCGCCCGCGCCCAGGCTGCCGGCGTGGTGGCACTCAAGCTTTACCCGGCCGGGGCCACCACCAACAGCGACGCCGGCGTCACCGACATCCGCAACACCTACGCCACGCTGGAGGCCATGCAACGCGCGGGCCTGCTGCTGCTGGTGCACGGCGAGGTGACCGACAGCCAGATCGACATCTTCGACCGCGAGGCGGTGTTCATCGACCAGGTGATGCAGCCCCTGCGCCGCGACTTTCCCGAGCTGAAGGTGGTGTTCGAACACATCACGACGCAGGACGCGGTCGCCTATGTGGCCAGTTGCGGCGCACACACTGCCGCCACCATCACCGCGCACCATCTGCTCTACAACCGCAACGCCTTGTTCACCGGCGGCTTGCGCCCGCACTACTACTGCCTGCCGGTGCTGAAGAAGGAACGCCACCGCCTGGCACTGGTGCAAGCGGCCACGTCGGGCAGCCCCAAGTTTTTTCTCGGCACCGACAGCGCACCGCATGCCGCGGTGATGAAAGAGCAGTCGGTGTGCGGTGCGGGCTGCTTCACGGCGCCCGCCGCGCTGGAGCTGTATGCCGAGGCCTTCGAGGCTGCAGGCGCCCTGGACAAGCTCGAAGCCTTTGCCAGCCACCACGGCGCAGACTTTTATGGCCTGCCGCGCAACACGGGCACGGTGACCTTGAAGCGCCAGCCCTGGGTGCTGCCCGAGACGCTGCCTTTCGGCGACGCACTGATCAAGCCGCTGCGCGCGGGAGAAACCTTGAACTGGAAACTGCAATGACACAAGCCATCGCACGGCCGTCCGAAGATGGCTTGCGCCCCCTTGGGGGGCCGGCGCGGCACGCGCCTTGGGGGCACCATGTCTGACCGCGTGATGCTGCTGATCGATGCCGACAACGTCTCGGTGGACGTGATCGAGCAAGCCGTGCGCCTGGTGCTCAAGCAGCACGGTGGCCTGCATGTGCGGCGTGCCTATTGCACCGCCGAGGGCGCGGTGAAGCACCAGGCGGTGTTCAGGCGTTTGTCGATCAAGCCCATGGTGAACCTGTCCACGGGCAAGAACAGCACCGACATCGCGCTGGCCGTGGACGCCATCGACCTGGTGCTGGCCGAGCGGCCCGACGTGGTCGTCATCGCCTCGTCGGACAGCGACTTCGCGCCGCTGGTGCAGCGCCTGCGCGAAAAGGGCTGCGAGGTGCGCGGCATCGGCCAGATGGGCAAGACGGGCGACGAGACCCAGGACGTGTACGACGACTTCACCGTGCTCGAACACCGCAAGGCTGCACCCGATGCCGC
>JANOLY010000135.1:0-2538 GCA_031420055.1 Burkholderiales bacterium
CAGGCCCTGGCCCAGCGGGCCGGTGGTGGTTTCCACGCCGGGGGTCACGTCTACCTCCGGGTGGCCGGGTGTCTTGCTGTGCAGCTGGCGGAAGTTGCGCAGCTCGCTCATCGCCAGGTCGTAGCCGGTCAGGTGCAGCAGCGCGTACAGCAGCATCGAGCCGTGGCCATTGCTCAGCACGAAGCGGTCGCGGTCGGCCCACAGCGGGTCGGCCGGGTTGTGCTTGAGGTGCCGGCCCCACAGCGCCACGGCGATGTCGGCCATGCCCATGGGCGCGCCCGGGTGGCCGCAGTTGGCCTGCTGTACGGCGTCCATGGCCAGGGCGCGGATGCTGTTGGCCATCAATGCGGTGGTGGGGCTGGCGGGGGTGGCGATGGCGGGCATGGGGCGCTGCACGAGGGCTTGAGAGGGGGAAAAACGATTCTAGGTGGCGCCATGTGCCGGCTTGGGGCCGGTCCCTATCATGCGCAGCCATGCAAGGCCTGCACCTCACCGCCGACTTGCGCCAGTGCCCGCCCGGCACCGCGGCGCTCACCGACCCCGCTGCCCTGCGACAGCTGTGCCTGCAGGCCGTGGCCGACCAGGCCCTGCAAGCCGTGGGCGAGTTGTTCCACCGCTTCCCAGCACCCGGCGGCGTGACGGGTGTGGTGCTGCTGGCCGAGTCGCACCTGGCCGTGCACACCTGGCCTGAACTGGCCGCGGTGACGCTGGATGTGTACGTGTGCAACCTGCATGGCGACCACAGCGCGAAGGCCGAGGCGCTGATGGCGCAGTTGCTGGCCGCCTTTGGCGCAGCGCAGGTCGAGCGCCAGCGGGTGCTTCGTGGTGTGGGTGGCGCTGGGTGAGCCACGTCGTGCGCAGCCATCAACTCCAGGGCTTGGACCGTCGCCGAGTGATCGAGGTCGGCCAGGCCGTGGGCGGCACCGCGAGACGATGTCGGCACACCCATGATGCCCAGCCCGATGAATCCGAGTTTCATGTGAGCTGCTTTCTCGTTTTGCTTCTCAGTAGCCACCGTGCGCAGTGGGCCGCCGGCCGGCGCGCATCGTCGCCACCCCCTGCTGCGCACCGGCAGCCATCAGCCGCGCGTCGGAGCTGACGGTGACGAACTGGAAGCCCTTGGCGCGTTGGCGTGCTGCGCGTAGTCGGCGCCGCCGTAGAGCAGCGCGCGCACGGGGCCGAAGCTGCGCGTGCCGCGTGGTGCGTAGTGGGAGCCTACCGCCGGGCCGGCAACGCTGCAGGCCCGCTGGAGACGCTAGTCAGCCAGCGGCTGCGTGATGGCGTCCATGCGCGCAACCACCTCAGGCGTGAGCCGCTCCAGCACTTCCAGCGCACCCAGGTTGTCTTGCAGTTGCGACAGCTTGGATGCCCCCGTGATGACGGTGCTGACATGGGGGTTGTGTGCCACCCAGGCCAGCGACAGTTGGGCCAGCGTGCAGCCCAGTTCCTTGGCGATGGGCGCAAGCGCGGCCACAGCCTCGTTCTTCTGGCGGTCGAGCAGGCTTTCGCGCAGATAGGCCATGTTCTCCATGGCGCCGCGGCTGCCGTCGGGCACGCCGTTGCGGTACTTGCCCGTTAACAGGCCGGATGCGAGCGGGCTCCAGGTGGTCAGGCCCAGACCGGTGTCTTGGTACAGGCGCGCGTATTCCTTCTCGACACGGGCGCGGTGGAACAGGTTGTATTCCGGCTGCTCCATCACCGGCTTGTGCCAGCCGTGGCGGTCGGCCAGGTGCCAGGCGCTGTGGATGTCGGCCGCACTCCATTCGCTGGTGCCCCAGTACAGCGCCTTGCCCTGGCTGATGAGGTCGCTCATGGCGCGCACGGTTTCTTCCAGCGGCGTGTGCGGGTCGGAGCGGTGGCAGTAGATCAGGTCGATGAAGTCCAGGCCCATGCGCTGCAACGAACCGTCCATCGCCTGCATCAGGTATTTGCGGTTGAGCGTGTCCTTGCGGTTGACCGCGTCGCCCTGGCGGTCCAGGCCCCAGAAGAACTTGGTGGAGACAACATAGTTCAGCCGCGGCCAGGCCAGTTGTTTGAGCGCGCGGCCCATCACCTCTTCGCTGCGGCCGCGGGCGTAGACCTCGGCGTTGTCGAAGAAGTTGACGCCGGCGTCGAAGGCCGCAGCCATCAACTCGACAGCGGCCGTGTCGTCAACCTGGTTGTGGTACGTGACCCAGGAACCCAGTGAAAGCGTGCTGACACGCAAGCCGGAGCGGCCAAGACGGCGGTATTGCATAGGTGGCGATTGGGGGGTGAAAGGGCCCACAGGGTAGCGCAGCGCGGCGGCCGCCCGCCCGCGACATGGCGTACAACACCGGCATGGACACACCCGAGCAAGTCAACCAGCGCCTGACCGAGTTGGAGATCAAGGCCAGCTTCAGCGAAGACACGCTGGACCGGCTGAACGAGGTGGTGGTGCGCCAGCAGGCGCAGATCGACGCGTTGCTGCGCCAGTTGGCGGCCCTGCGTGAGCAGATGCCGGGCGACGCCATGGCCGTGCCGCGCAGCCTGCGCGACGAGTTGCCGCCGCACTACTGA
>JANOLY010000136.1:0-2783 GCA_031420055.1 Burkholderiales bacterium
GCAGCAGCCTGCCAAGCGGCACCTCGCGCGCCACCGCTACAGCACCAAGCGCAGGCAGGCCCCAGCCAGGTGCGGGCACTGCTCGACGCGGATCGCGCCACCATGCGCCAGCACGGTTTGCCGCGCCAGGCTCAGGCCCACGCGGTGGCCGCCTTGTTTGGTGGTGAAGAAGGGCAGGAAGACTTCTTCGCGCAGCGCCAAGCCGCTGTCGTGCAGCGCCATGGCGGCGGCCTGCAGCACATCGGGGTCGTCGTCGACAAGTAGCACATTGGCCGGCATGGCGGGTGGCTGGTGAAGGGTGTTCACCATCGTACAGGGGCATGATCGAAAGCGGACACGCCAGCGCGGGCTGAAGCCGCTGAGAATGGCCGTGTCTTTGGTGCGGGCGGCGCGGTGCAGGCACGATGGCGCGGCTGGCCACAGCGGGCACGCAAGGCCCTGTCGCACCAGCCCCCGGTTGACCCCAGGAGTTCTCATGTACCGACTTTGCCCAGGTGGGCTGATCTGCGCGCTGCTCATCGCTGGCGGCCCTGCCGGGGCGGGCAAGGCGCACGAACATGGCGTCATGAGGCTGGACGTGGCGATCGACGGCAACAAGCTGTTGATCGATATGCAGGTGCCGCTGGACAACCTGCTCGGCTTCGAACGCGCGCCGCGCACTGAGGCCGAGCGCAAGGCTGCGGCCGAGGTGCTGGCGCGCTTGCGCAACCCGGGCCAGGGCACGCCCTTGTTTGCCGCCGATGCCGCCGCGCAGTGCACGCTGAGCAAGGCCGAGGTGCAGGCCGCACTGCTCGAACCTGGCGCCCAGGCCGTGCCCCGCAGCGGGCATGCCGACCTGGAGGCCAGCTACGAATTCAGCTGCGCCCGTCCCCAGGCACTGCGCGCCCTGGACGTGGGCTTGTTCGACGCCTACCGGCGCGTCCAGCGCATCGAGGTGCAGCTGGCGGGGGCCAAGGGGCAGTCCAAGCTCACCCTGAAGCGGCCGGTGCGCAGCGTGGCGCTGGTGCGCTGACCTGACCGGCCGCGGTGCAGGGCCACAATCCCGACCTTCCATTGCCAGCAGGGCCCACACCATGATGAAGCTCTACTTCTCGCTCGCCCCCAACCCCATGAAGGTGGCCTTGTTCCTGGAAGAGGCGGGTCTGCCTTATGAAGCCATTCCCGTGGACACGCGCAAGGGCGAACAGCACCTGCCCGGCTTCACCGCGCTGAACCCGAACGCCAAGGTGCCCGTGCTGGTGGACGGCGGCACCACGGTGTTCGACAGCAACGCCATCCTGCTGTACCTGGCCGACAAGACGGGCCAGTTCCTGCCGCCCGCAGCTGAACGCGGCGCGATGCTGTCGTGGTTGATGTTCGTGGCCACGGGCATCGGCCCGTTCACGGGCCAGTGCGTGCACTTCAAACACTACGCACCCGAACCGCTGGCCTACGCCGTCAATCGCTATGACTTCGAAGCGTGGCGGCACTGGAAGATTCTGGACGCCCACCTGGCGCAACACCCGTGGATGGTCGGCGTCGAATACTCGTTGCTGGACATGGCGGTGTGGGGCTGGGCGCGCGCCGTGCCCTTCGCCCTGGGGCCAGACGCCTGGGCGCAGCTGCCGAATGTCAAGCGCCTGAACGACACCGTGAACGAGCGACCGGCCGCCGTGCGCGCCGCCGCGCTGAAGGACCGCCACGCCTTCAAGACGGAGATGGATGACGCGGCCCGGCGCGCGATGTTCCCGCAAAACGAGCGGCTCAAGGTTTGAACGCGGGTAGGGCGGCGTGATCGGTTGCCGGGGTCAGGTCTCCCATGTCTCCGCAAAATGGGAGACCTGACCCCGGCAATTCCGGCAATTGCGGCATTGCCGCGCGGCCAAGGCGTCAAAACAAAAAGTACTTCTGCGCCAGTGGCAGCACCGTGGCCGGGTCGCAGGTCAGCAGCTGCCCGTCGGCGCGCACGCGGTAGGTTTGGGGGTCGACCTCCATCACCGGCAGGTAGCTGTTGTGGACCATGTCGGCCTTCGTCACGCCGCGGCAGCCGCGCACGGCCGACAGGCGTTTTTTCAGGCGCAACTCGGCGCCGATGTCGCTGTCCAGCGCGGTGTGGCTCACGAAGGTGAGGCTGGTGGTCGGCAGTGTGCCGCCGAAGCTGCCGAACATGGGCCGGTAGTGCACCGGCTGGGGCGTGGGGATGCTGGCGTTGGCGTCGCCCATGAGTGCGGTGGCGATGAAGCCGCCTTTCAGGATGAGGCTGGGTTTGACGCCGAAGAACGCCGGCCGCCACAGCACCAGGTCGGCCCACTTGCCCACTTGGATGCTGCCCACCTCGTGGCTGATGCCGTTGGCAATGGCCGGGTTGATGGTGTACTTGGCGATGTAGCGCTTGATGCGGAAGTTGTCGTTGCGCGCCGTGTCTTCGGGCAGGCTGCCGCGCTGGCCCTTCATCTTGTGCGCCGTCTGCCAGGTGCGGATGTTGACTTCGCCGACGCGGCCCATGGCCTGGCTGTCGCTGCTCATCATGCTGATGGCGCCCAGGTCGTGCAGCACGTCTTCGGCGGCGATGGTCTCGCGGCGGATGCGGCTTTCGGCGAAGGCCAGGGCTTCGGCGATGGCGGCGTCCAGGTGGTGGCACACCATCAGCATGTCCAGGTGCTCGTCCACCGTGTTGACGGTGTAGGGCATGGTGGGGTTGGTGGAACTGGGCAGGAAGTTGGCCTCGCCCACCACGCGCAGGATGTCGGGCGCGTGGCCGCCGCCGGCGCCTTCGGTGTGGAAGGCGCACAGCGTGCGCCCGC
>JANOLY010000137.1:0-3883 GCA_031420055.1 Burkholderiales bacterium
TAAAGCTGCGCGAAGAGTTCCGGGGCAAGCTGCTGAAGGGCACTGCCATCGAACTCGCCAACGACAGCAAGACGGGCGCCACGCAGGTCGGTGCGCAGGCCTTTCTGGGCATCACCTACCCCACGCATGATCTGGTCAAGGCCATCGAGGCCATCGCGCCGGCCCAGGCACGCCCAGTAGCGGTGATCGGCGAACGCGGTGCCGGCAAATCGCACTTGATGGCGGCGCTGTACCACGCGGTCAGCGACCCCAGCTCCACCCGCCTGTGGCTCGAACACTGGGCCAAGGCCATCAACGCCCCCGAACTCGCCACGATCAAGCTGCGAAGCGGCATGCTCGTCATCGGCGACAGCCTGCACCGCCAACGGTACAAATTCCTCTGGGACGTGCTGCTGGAGAACCATCCCCACGGCGTGTTCATCCGGGGCAAATGGCAAGGTGCGGGTGCAGGCGCCACCGACATCCTGCCGCATGCACTGGTGATCGAACTGCTCGAGAAGCAGCCGGTGATGTTGTTGCTCGACGAGTTTCAAACCTGGTTCGACGGGCTGGCGAACACCGATCAACAGCCTACCAAGAACTGGGCTTTCACCTTCATCCAGATCCTCTCGGAGATCGCCAAAGAGCGGCCTGATCTGCTGGTGCTGGTGATCTCGGTCCGCAATGGCAGCAGCGACGCCTATCAGCAGGTGCACCGCGTCAACCCGGTGGCCATCGACTTCATGGCCGGCGGCAACCCGCAGAAGGTTCAGGAAGACCGGCGCCGCATGCTGCTGCACCGCCTGTTCGAGAACCGGCTCAACATGAATTGGCCGACCGTGCTGGAGCTGGTCAAGCCTCATGTCGACGAGCACTTCCGGCTGATGGCGGTGCCGCCCGCGGATCAGGAACGCCGGCGCCGCGAGTTCGGCGTCTCCTGGCCCTTCGCACCGCACCTGCTGCGCCTGCTTGAAGAGCAGGTGCTCATCGCGACCGACGCCCAGGAGACACGCGACCTCATCCGCATCCTGGCCAACCTCTACAAGTCTCGTGGCGAAAAGGTGCCGGTGCTCACCGCCGCCGATTTCAGCCTGGCCGACGACAGCTCGGGCATCGGTGCCCTGCTCGACTCCGTGTCGAACACCGAGCATCGCGGCCTGCGCGGCAAGGCGCAGCAAAACATCATCGCGGTGCGCGACGCCGTGCCTGAGGTCGACACCGCGCTGCCGCACCTCGACGAACTGATGGCTTCGCTGTGGCTGCGTTCCATTGCCGTGAGCAACAGCGCTGGCGCTGAAGCTGCGATGCTGCAATCCGACATCACGCGGGGCGCCCCGCTGGACGACAACGCCTTCTCGGTGGAGCTGGGCACCATCGTCGAGAACAGCTTCAACATCCACCGCGAGGCCCATCGCCTGGTCTTCCGAAGTGAAGAAAACCCGCAGGCCAAGCTCATGGCCCACGCGCGAAATGACCGCCTTTTCGCCGATGGCCGTGACCATTCGCACCTGGCCAAGGAAATCCGCTACGTGCTCACCGGTGAGGTGGGCAGTGCCTTGGTGATCGCGCTGCCGCCCCAGTGGACCACCGACCCGTGGGCCAACGCCGAAGGCGCCGAGCTGCCGGCGCAATGGACCGATCAGCGCCCGCCCGTCGTGGTGCTGCCCGAGTTGCCCGAACCGCTGGGCCCGACGCTTGGCCGCTGGTTGCACAGCCATCTGCAAAGCCGCCGCAATACCGTGCGCTTCGTTCTACCCGGCGCGGGCAAGGGCAATGCCTACCTTGACCGCGAACTGCTGATCCTGGCCCGCGCCACGCTCACGGCGGGCGAGTGGGTCGCGCAGAGCGGCGAATACCGCAAGCTGCAGTCGCGCTACCAGACCGAGTTGCGTGACCTGCTGAAAAAGCGCTTCGACCGCTTCGCCGTGTTGCGCAGCTGGGCCTTCGTCCAGCCTGAGACCTGCACGCTGAATGTGGAGCCGCTGAAGAAGCAGGGCGCACAAATTCCGGAGGCGATTCAGGAGACCTTGCTGAACGACGTGTTCGTTCCCGAGGACTTCGAAGCCGCTGTGCTTGCTGCCGCCACGGCCAACGATGCCGTGGGCAAACTGTTCCGTGAACTGCAGGAGCCCCGCCCCAACGGGCAGGAGTGCATTCCCTGGCTGGGCGAAACGGTCGTCAAGGAAAAACTGCTGCGCTTGTGCGCCGCCGGCAAGGTGGCACTCAACGTGCGTGGCACGGAGCAACTGCAAGCCCTGCCCGGCGAGACCGCAGAAACCGCATGGTTGCGGATGCGCGCCCGCCTGCCCTTCAGCGGCAAGCAACTCGACGAAGTGAAGCTGATGGAGCCGGCCCCGATGCCGGGCACCGGCGGTGCGGCGCCAGTCCCTGCGCCTTCGCCGGGCCCAACGCCCGGCCCACCGCCGCAGCCAGGTCCAAGCGCTGAGTCTGAAAAGCCCCCAATTCCCCCGTTGTTCGGGGGCGGCGCGCCGCAACCTGCCCCGCCACCACCACAACCACCTCCCGCGCCCAAGCCGCTGGTGACGCTGGA
This sequence comes from Burkholderiales bacterium, assembly GCA_031420055.1. Taxonomy (GTDB): domain Bacteria; phylum Pseudomonadota; class Gammaproteobacteria; order Burkholderiales; family Burkholderiaceae_C; genus Rubrivivax. Next base: position 2,531 of record JANOLY010000137.1, read on the forward strand.
GAACGCCACCACCTCCACACTCAACCAGCTTCACCAGCTTCGTGACAACTGGGCCATCAAGCCGAAGACCGCGCTCAGCAGCATCACGCTCACCATTCCTGCCGCGTCCATCGAGCAGCTTCAGGACATCCTGAAGAAGATGCCCGAAGGCCTGACGCTCGGCATTTCCCTGCAGAAGGAAGAAGAGTGAGTGCGCCGGCCCCCGCGCTGCTGCGCCAGCTGACCCAGGCCCCGGCGGCAGAAGCCTGGCCCGCCGCCGTCGCGTATGCCCTGGCGCTGTGCAGCGCGCCGTTGACCCATGCCCGCGCCGTGGGCGAAGTCGTCCGGCGCGAACGCGAACTCGGCAGCCTGGACAACCTGATGGCCGGTTGCGCCTGGGACCTGTGGCACGACCTGCCCGACTGCGTGGAGACCACGGCAGAACGCCTGACGGGTTGGTGGGCGCAGGTCCACGGCGGCAAGGCGGTGCTGCTGCTCGATGGACTCTCGCTGCGCGAACTGCCCTGGCTGCTGCAAGGCGCCACTGAACGCGGCTACACCACGCATGCGGTGGCCGCCACGGCTTGTGAGCTGCCTGGCAACACCCAGCCCTTTGCCAAGGCCCTGGGCTTTGCCGGCCGCAGCGCGCTGCAGCACAACGGCGCCGGTGCCGCCCACCGCCTGCACGGCGCACGCACCGAATGCAACGCGCTGCCCTGGGCCGACTGCGCCACGCTGGTGGACGCGCACCCGCACTGGGTGTACTGGCACGAATGGCCCGACCGCCAGATGCACGACGGCGCGGGCGCAGGCCAGGGCCTGGACTTGTTGACCCGCCACACGGCAGAGCAACTCACCAGCGACGCCTTCTGGGCCTTTGTGCGGCGGCTGGCGCAAGGCCGGCGGCTCGTCATCACCTCAGACCACGGCTTCGCCGCCACCGGCTACTTTGCCGACGCTGAAGAGCGCGCCAGCGCGCTGCTCAAACCCCTGTTCGGCCAGCGCCGCAGCAACCCCGGCGCAGGCGACGCCGGCGAACTGCTGCCACCCGTGCTGCTGCAAGGCACCAGCGCCCACGGCACGCACCGCCAGGCGCTGGGGCGCTGGAAGTGGAAGAGCCCCGGCGGCTACCCCACGCTGGCCCACGGCGGCCTGACGCTACTGGAAGTGCTGTCGCCCTTGGTTGAACTCTCGGCCCCGGCAGACTGACCCCGTTCCCCACACGCCCCATGGCCACCAAGAAACAACAACTTGCCCAGGAAGTGGCACGCATCGTCGGCGCGGGCCGTGCCGTGGCGCTGGAGACGGTGGACTTCAACGACCCCTACCGACCCAAGACCTGCCTGGAGGTGGATTTCCCCATCCTGCCGGTCA
>JANOLY010000138.1:0-6272 GCA_031420055.1 Burkholderiales bacterium
CAGCGAGCCCACGGCCAGCACGATGAGCATCTGCTGCCAGTCCACCGCCAGGCCCAGCATGCCTTCCACCAGCAGCCGGATGGTGATGGCAAAGGCCGCGAATTTGGGCGCACCGCCGATCAGCAGCGTGACGGCCGTCGGCGCGCCCTGATAGACATCAGGCACCCACATGTGGAAGGGCACGGCGCCGAGCTTGAAGCCCAGCCCGGCCACGACGAAGACCACGCCGAAGACCAGCACTTCCTTGTTGATGCGCCCGGTGGCGATGTGGTCGAACACGCGCCCGATCTCCAGCGAGCCAGTGGCGCCGTACATCATGCTCAGCCCGTAGAGCAAGAAGCCGCTGGCCAGGGCGCCCAGCACAAAGTACTTCATGGCCGCCTCGGTACTGACAGCGTGGTCGCGGCGCAGCGCCACCAGCGCGTACAGCGACAAGCTCATCAGCTCCAGCCCCAGGTACACGACCAGGAAGTTGTTGGCCGAGCACATGACTGAGATGCCCAGCAGCACAAACATGGCCAGGGTGAAGAACTCGCCCTTGAGCATGTCGCGAGAGCCCAGCGTGGGTCGGGCGTAGGCCAGCGTCATCATCACCGACACCGCGGCAAAGAAAGCCAGCAGGTGGCCCATGGGGTCGACCACCACCATGCTCTGCATGCCATAGGCCGTGACGCCGCTGTTGTGGTAGCCCAGCTGCATCAACGCAAAGATGCCGACGCTGGCCTGGGTGAGCCAGAAGGTGGGGCGGCGTTCGCGGTCGGTGACGAACAGGTCAACCAGCATCACCACGCAGGCCGCCACGAGCAAGAACAGCTCGGGGAAGATGACGGGCCAGTTCATGGGGGCCATGGAAGCGGTGTTCATTGCAGTTTGGAAACAGCCACGTGCTTGAGCAACTCGACCACCGACACGTGCATTGAGTCAGTCATCGGCTTGGGATACAGGCCCATCCACAGCACCGCGCCGGCCAGCAGCGCCAGCATCAGGAACTCGCGCCCGTCGATGTCTTTCAGCGCGCGGACCTCGTCGTTGGCGACGTCGCCAAAGTACACGCGCTTGACCATCCACAGCGTGTAGCCCGCGCCCAGCACCAGCGTGGTGGAGGCCAGCGCGCCGATCCAGAAATTGAACTGCACGGCGCCCAGGATCACCATCCATTCACCCACAAAGCCTGCCGTGCCCGGCAGGCCGCAATTGGCCATGGCAAAGAACAGCGCGAAGGCGGCAAACTTGGGCATGGTGTTGGCCACACCGCCGTAGGACGCGATCTCGCGGCTGTGCATGCGGTCGTAGAGCACGCCTATGCACAAGAACATGGCGCCCGAGACAAAGCCGTGGCTGATCATCTGCACGATGGCGCCGGCCACGCCCAGTTCATTGAAGATGAAAAATCCCAGCGTGACGAACCCCATGTGGGCAATGGAGCTGTAGGCCACGAGCTTCTTCATGTCCTGCTGCACCAGCGCCACCAGGCCGATGTAGATCACGGCAACCAGGCTCAGCGCGATCACCAGCCAGGCGTATTCACGCGCCGCGTCGGGCGCGATGGGCAGTGAAAAGCGCAGGAAGCCGTAGGCACCCAGCTTCAACATGATGGCCGCCAGCACCACCGAGCCGCCGGTGGGCGCTTCGACGTGCGCATCGGGCAGCCAGGTGTGCACCGGCCACATCGGCACCTTCACCGCAAAGGCCGCGAAGAAGGCAAAGAACAGCAGCGCCTGCGTGCTCAGCGGCAGCGGCAGGCGGTGCCAGGTGAGGATGTCGAAGCTGCCGCCGCTCTTGAAGTACAGGTAGACCAGCGCCACCAGCATCAGCAGCGAGCCGAGCAAGGTGTAGAGGAAGAACTTGAAGGCCGCGTAAACCCGCCGCGGCCCACCCCAGACGCCGATGATGATGTACATCGGGATCAAGGTGGCTTCGAAGAAGACGTAGAACAGCAGCCCGTCCAGCGCGCAGAACACCCCCACCAGCAAACCGCTGAGGATGAGGAAGGCGCCCATGTACTGGCCCACGCGCTCGGTGATGACTTCCCACGCCGCGATGACCACGATGATGGTGATGAAGGCCGTGAGCGGCACGAACCACAGCGACAAGCCGTCCAGCCCCAGGTGGTAGTTGACGTTGAAGCGTTCTATCCACGACAGCTTCTCGACAAACTGCATGCCTATAGACGTGTTGGAGAAACCCGTGACCAACGGCACGGTGACCAGGAACGAGGCCACCGCACCGACCAGCGCCACCGCACGCACAACGCCCGCGTTCTGGTCGCGGCCCAGCGCCAGCAGCACCGCACCGAAGGCGATGGGCAGCCAGATGGCAGCGCTTAACAAACCCATGCTCGTCTCGTTTCTTGTCGGTTCATGCGGGGCAGCTCTAGCGCGTCAGGCCGCTGAAGTAGGGCCACAGCTGCCAGGTCAGCAGGCCGAACAGGCCCAGCAACATGACCAGCGCGTACCAGTACAGGTGCCCCGTCTGCACCTGTCGCAGCACGCCGGCCAGGCTGCCCATGCCACGGGCGGCGCCGTTGATGGCGCCGTCGATGACCGCCACGTCGCCACCCTTCCACAGGCCGCGGCCCAGCGCGCGCGCGCCGGCGGCGAGCACGTTTTCGTTGAACCAGTCCAGGTAGTACTTGTTCTCCAGCAGCACGCGCAGCGGTCTGAGCGTGCGATCCAGCGCGGCCGGTATGGACGGCGCCCTCAGGTAGAACAACCAGGCCATGGCCACGCCGGCCGCAGCCAGCCAGAACGGCAGCGTCATCAGCCCGTGCAGGGCCATGGCCGCGGCGCCGTGGAAGTCTTGGGCCAAGGCCGTCATGGCGGGGTGTTTGGCCGCGTCGATGTGGATGGCGTCTTTCAGGAAGTCGCCAAACAGCATGGGCTGGATGGTGATGAAGCCGATCACCACCGACGGCAGCGCAAGCAGCAGCAGCGGCGCCGTCACGACCCAGGGCGATTCATGCGGCGTGGTGTCGTGGTGCTCGCCATGACCATGATCAGCGTCATGCGCGTGGTCGTCTTCCGGTGCGGGTTTTGGAGGAAAGGGCTTGTGGTGGAAGCGCTCTTCACCGTGGAACACCAAAAAGTACATGCGGAACGAGTAGAACGCGGTGACGAACACGCCGGCGTAGACCGCGAACATGGCAAATCCAGCACCGGGCAAACTGCTGTGGTGCGAGGCGATGAGGATGCTGTCCTTGCTGTAGAAGCCCGCGAACAGCGGCGTGCCGATCAGCGCCAGGCTGCCCAGCAGCGCGGTGATCCACGTGATGGGCATGTGCTTGCGCAGCCCGCCCATGTTGCGGATGTCCTGGTCGTGGTGCATGCCGATGATCACGCTGCCCGCGGCCAGGAACAGCAGCGCCTTGAAGAAGGCGTGCGTCATCAGGTGGAACACCGCCACGCCGTAGACCGACAGGCCGAGTGCCACCGTCATGTAGCCCAGCTGGCTGAGCGTGGAATACGCCACCACGCGCTTGATGTCGTTCTGGATGATGCCCAGAAAGCCCATGAACAGGGCCGTGATGGCGCCGATGACCAGCACGAAGTTCAGCGCCGTGTCGCTCAGCTCAAACAGCGGCGACATGCGCGCCACCATGAAGATGCCCGCCGTGACCATGGTGGCGGCGTGGATCAGCGCGCTGATGGGCGTGGGGCCTTCCATCGAGTCGGGCAGCCACACATGCAGCGGAAACTGCGCGCTCTTGCCCATGGCGCCGATGAACAGGCAGATGCAGGCCACGGTGATGAGCATCCAGTCCCCGCCAAAGGGACTAGGAAACGTCAGCTTGGCCAGCTCGGGCGCACGGGCGAAGGCTTCACCGTAGTTCAGCGTACCGGCGTAGGCGGCGATCAGGCCTATGCCCAGGATGAAGCCGAAGTCTCCGACCCGGTTGACGAGGAAGGCCTTCATGTTGGCAAAGATGGCCGTGGGTTTCTTGAACCAAAAGCCGATCAGCAGATAGCTGACCAGACCCACCGCTTCCCAGCCGAAGAACAGCTGCAGGAAGTTGTTGCTCATCACCAGCATCAGCATGCTGAAGGTGAACAGCGAGATGTAGGCGAAGAAGCGTTGGTAGCCGGGGTCGTCCTTCATGTAGCCGATGGTGTAGATGTGCACCATCAGCGAAACAAAAGTCACCACGCACATCATCATGGCGCTGAGGCCGTCGATGAGGAAACCCACCTCCATCACCAGCTTGCCCAGCACCATCCATTCGTAGACGGTGGCGTTGTAGCGTGCACCGGCGCCCACTTTGGCCAGCACCATGGCCGAACAGATGAAGGCCACCAGCACACCCAGGATGGTGAAGAAGTGCGCGCCGCGCCGCCCCACCCACTTGGCCGCCAGGCCAGCGATGAGCGCGCCAGCCAACGGTGCCAGCGGGATGGTGAGCAGCAGCCCTTGGGAGATCGTCGAGGCCATGACCGCCTTCAGCCCTTGAGCTCGTCGAGCTCTTGCACGTTGATCGACGCCCGATTGCGGAACAGCACCACCAGGATGGCCAGGCCAATGGCCGACTCGGCCGCCGCCACGGTGAGGATGAAGAACACAAACACCTGCCCCGCCATGCGGTCGGCTTCCAGCGGCAGGAAGTGCGAGAAGGCGATGAAGTTCAGGTTCACGGCCAGCAGCATCAGCTCGATGGCCATCAGCAGCACGATCAGGTTGCGCCGGTTCAAGAAAATGCCGATGACCGACAACGCGAACAACATGCCGCCCAGCGACAGGTAGTGGCCTAGGGTGATGGGGCCCAGGCTCATGTCGGTTCACCTGGTTTGGGCGACGGCATCTCTATGGTGGGCTGCATCTTCACCAGGCGCACGCGGTCGGCCTTCTTGGCGCGCACTTGCTCCCCCGCACTCATGTGGCGGCTGTCCTTGCGTTCGCGCAGGGTCAGCGCGATGGCAGCGATGATGGCCACCAGCAGCAGCACCGCTGCGATCTGCAGCGGGTAGAGGTACTCGGTATAGATCTCGATGCCCAGCAGCTTGGTGTTGCCCATCTCCAGCGCCCGTGCGCTGGGCTCCGGCGCCTTGACCTTGAAGCCGCGCATCAGCACCAGCGCCATCTCCAAGGCAATCACGGCACCCACCAGCCCGGCCAGCGGCAGGTGCTTCCAAAAGCCTTCGCGCAGGCTGTCGGAATTGATGTCCAGCATCATCACCACGAACAGGAACAGCACCATCACCGCGCCCACGTACACCAGCACCAGGGCGATGGCCAAAAACTCCGCGCGCAACAGCATCCAGATGCAGGCCGCGGTGAAGAAGGCCAGCACCAGGAACAGCGCCGCATGCACCGTGCTGCGCGCCGTGATGACGGCAAAGGCCGAGCCCAGCAGCACAGCGGAGAAGAAGTAGAAGAGTACGGTGATCGGGTCCATGGCGGTGTGGGGCCAGTGCAGTCGCGCGGAAAGTACAAATCAGCGGAACTTGGCGTCGGCCTCCCGGTTCGCGGCAATCTCTTTTTCGTAGCGGTCGCCCACGGCCAGCAGCATGTCCTTGGTGAAGTACAGGTCGCCGCGCTTCTCGCCGTGGTACTCGAAGTGGTGGGTCTCGACGATGCTGTCCACCGGGCAGCTTTCTTCGCAAAAGCCGCAGAAGATGCACTTGGTCAGGTCGATGTCATAACGCGTGGTGCGGCGGCTGCCGTCGGCACGCACTTCGCTCTCGATGGTGATGGCCAGGGCCGGGCACACGGCTTCGCACAGCTTGCAGGCAATGCAGCGCTCTTCACCGTTTTCATAACGGCGCAGCGCATGCAGGCCGCGAAAACGCGGCGACAGCGGTGTCTTCTCTTCAGGGTACTGCACCGTGATGTTCTTGGACAGAAAGTGGCTCCCGGTCAGCGCCATGCCCTAGAACAGCTCTGTCAGCAGAAAGCTGGAGAAGACTTCTTTGACTGCGGTCAATGTACTCATGTCAACCCACCTGCTTGCCAGATGCTGAACGGCGACTGGATCCAAAGGCCCACGACCACCAGCCACACCAGCGTGATCGGGATGAAGATCTTCCAGCCCAGACGCATGATCTGGTCGTAGCGAAACCGCGGGAAGGTGGCGCGTACCCACAAGAACATGGTGACGACCACGAAGACCTTGATGGCCAGCCAGATCCAGCCCGGAATGAAATCGAGAAAGGCAAAGGGCGACAACCACCCGCCAAGGAACAGCAGCACGGTGAGCATGCTGACCAGGATCATGTTGGCGTACTCGGCAAGGAAGAACATGGCGAAGCTCATGCCCGAGTACTCGATCATGTGACCGGCCA